>JAKQTB010000058.1 GCA_029569495.1 Pseudomonadota bacterium
GCAAAAAAAGCCGTTTTAATTAAGGGTGAATGTGCAATTGCATACGCCACTTTGCGGCATTCAGCCGCATCTCGCCCGCCTTCTACCTGCACAGTCATGAATTTTGTTGCGCCTTCGCCGTCGCGCACAATCGCTTGTGCGAGTTCAATCGCCAGCTCGGTAAACGCATCACGAAGCACGGCAAATTCTGGGCTGGTTTCAGTAATTTCAGCATTGCCTGCCAAGTGCGTGGCCATCAAAATCAGGCTGTCGTTGGTGGAAGTGTCACCATCCACTGTAATGCAGTTAAACGATTGATTCACGGCATACTGAATGATGCTTTCAAGCGCAGATTGGCTTACAGCGGCATCCGTCGCAATATAGCCGAGCATGGTTGCCATGTTGGGGTGTATCATGCCGCTGCCTTTGCTGATGCCAGTGAGCGTGACAATTTTGCCACCCAACTGTATTTGGCGTGACGCCCCTTTAGCCACAATATCGGTGGTCATAATCGCCTCTGCCGCGTTTAACCAGTTATCTTCTTTCAAATTGGCAATGGCGGCAGGCAAGCCAGCGATGACTTTATCTACAGGCAGCGGCTCTAAAATCACCCCAGTTGAAAATGGCAAAATTTGATTCGCTTGCAAGTTCAACAAATCCCCCAAAGCTTGGCAACTTTGTTGTGCGCGATTTAAACCATCTTCGCCCGTGCCTGCATTAGCACAGCCCGTATTTACCAACAGCGCACGAATGCCTGCTTTTTGCTTTAAAAATTCTTTACACAACAGCACGGGCGCCGCGCAAAATTGGTTCAGCGTAAACACACCCGCCACATGGCTACCTTCAGCCAAGGTAACAACTAACACATCTTTGCGGTTGGGCTTGCGCACATGCGCTTCTGCACAGCCCAACTTAACCCCTTTAACGGGAAATAAAGCGCTGGCTTGAGGGGCAGTAAGATTAACTGGCATGGTGAAAAATCCGTGTAAAAATGTTGTGCTTATTTTAGCGCATTATTGATTGAGCAAGCAGATGTGACGGCCTATTTTTAAGGCAAATCATGCTAGTCAAAAGCCATCAATTCGTATGATATTTCACCCGAGAAAATATTTATGCCCTGCAAGCCTTTATTCATAAAGCTCACAGGGCATCGAAAAAGGTTGTGTTAAATTTAAGATGAATTTAACTGTTTTTTGCCTACGTTTAACTAATAACGTTTCACATTGCTGACCTTGCCTGTTAGGTCAAAAGTGGACTGAAAATTACGCCCTTGTGCAACTGCATTGAGGCTGATTTTTCCTGATATCGCTTCACTAGGGGCAATTTGCACTTGGCCTTGCGCTTGCAATTTTGGCGATTTCAGCACCAAATTGCGATATTCAACCCGGCCGCTTTTTGCCCACACACCGCCTGTGAGTTGGTCAAAATTGGTGGCATAGCCTTCAAGTGCTTTATCTTCAGGGTTAAGTATGGCGCGCGCCAAATCAACGCCATTAATTTTACCGTTGGGTATATTAAAGTTTCCTGTCACTTCGGCATCGTCTAGCAATTGAGTTGCGATATTTGACTGGGCTGAAAATTTGCCTGCCAAGTTTAACTTACCATCCACCAAAGCTGTGCTGGAAAAAGCTTTTAACAGCTGGGCGGCATTGGCTTTTATGAGATTAAAATTACCCGATGTTTGCCACTGATTGGACCAATCTACCATTGCTTTTGCGCTGAATGTTCCACCATAAATTTCACCCTGCAATTGGTCAAGTTGTAGGCGCTCCTGCTGATACGTGCCGCTGGCATGAAGCGCTTCAAATACGATGTTTGGTCGTACTGGTAACGTCCACTTGCTTGCCGCAATCTTCACCCGATATTGATTTGCTTGCGGTTGCACCTCAATGGCTAACGCGCCATCTTCACTTTTTAACGCAATGCCGCCGAGTTCGCCCGCATGATGTTGCATCACATGGCCATTAAAAGGCACCAAAGTAAGATCGCGAATATTAAGTTTTACTTTGCTAAAGCGCACATCTTCCACCTGCAGTTGCGGTGACTGCCTTGCCGCTTGTAGCCACTGTAACGGCTTGGCAACGTCTTTCTGATTCAGCGTAACGCCTTCAATTAGCAGACTGTGAAGCGTTTTAACCTCACTCAAAAGACTGGTAATTTGCGGCGCCGCTTTGATTGAATCCAGTTGAATGGCAGGATTTTCACCCATCATTACATGGTGCAACATAAAATGCGGCTGCGGCCAAAGGGAGGCGCGCACTTCGCCAACTTTAACTGGGGCGCCAATACTGGCTGCGGCAAAGTTTTCTATCGGCGCAACCAGATAATTAAGTGGTACAAAATGCATCAGACCCAACAATAAAATGAGTGCTATTGGCATATAAACCAATGAAAATCGCAACAGGCCTGACAACCATTTTTTGGGTTGCTTTGCATTGTCATTTGCACCTTTAAAGCGGCTTAACACCAAAATATCAAATTTTCGATACTTGGCTTTAGCCACGTTCAGCAAACTGTTTTTTGCACGTAGCGGCTTGTGGCCCATCATTTCGCTCGCCAAGCTTTTGGCTTCTTCGCGAGCTGCTTTTTCAGCGGCTTGTTCTTCGGCTTTTACTGCGGCCTGTTTCACTTCTTTTTCTTTTTTAGCAAGGCGTTCAGCCTCTTTCTGCGCTTTAGCTTCGGCTTTTTTCTGTGCATCTCTCTCGGTTTTTTCTTTTGCAATACGCGCTTTTTCTAACTTAGCCTGTTCTTTGGCCGCTGCTTTTTCCTTTGCATTGGCTTCCGCAATCAGTCTTGCTTGGCGTTCAGCTTCAATTTTGGCTTCTTTTTCTGCCAAAGCACGGGCGTCAGCTTCTGCTTTCTTCTGTGCGGCTTCGGCTTCGCGTGCCATGCGCTCTGCGTCTAAACGTGCTTGCGCTTCTGCCGCCAATCTGGCGGCTTCTGCTGCTGCCGCGATTGCTTGTAAGCGTTCTTCCTCCTGCTTTGCTGCATGCTCAGCTTGCGCTTGCGCTTCCTGCGCCAGTTTTTCCTGACGTTCTGCTTCAAGCCGTGCTGCTGCTTCAGCCTGCGCTTGAGCTTCTTCAGCCAATTTCGCCTGATGCTCTGCTTCAAGTCGCGCGGCTTGCTCTGCTTGTGCTTGGGCTTCAAGTTCCGCTTGTAGGCGCGCCTCCTCTGCGGCCTGTGCAATACGCGCAGCTTCTAGGTGCGCTTGTTCTTCTGCAGCTACTCTAGCCACTTCTTCCGCCTCGGCAATTCTCTGCAAGCGTTCTGCCTCTTGCTTTACCGCAAGCTCGGCTTGCAATCGGGCTTCTTCTGCCAATTTAACCTGGTGTTCAGCCTCAAGCCGCGCAGCTTCTTCAGCTTTGGCATGCGCTTCGGCGGCGGCTTGTTGTTCTTGCGCCTTTTTCTCTTCGGCTAATCTATCAGCCTCTTCAGCCTGCGCTTTGGCTTGAAGTGCTAACGCCACTTGCATGCGAGCCTCTTCGGCCTCTTTC
Organism: Pseudomonadota bacterium; assembly: GCA_029569495.1. Taxonomy (GTDB): domain Bacteria; phylum Pseudomonadota; class Gammaproteobacteria; order Burkholderiales; family Methylophilaceae; genus Methylotenera. The sequence goes on from JAKQTB010000058.1 coordinate 3,474, forward strand.
ATTTTGCGGGTTTCTTCACGGCGCTGGCGTTCTTTTTCTCGAATCCGCTCAACTAAAGCTTGTGCTGCGTGCTCTGCTTTTTGCCGCGCAGCATGTTCTGCTTGTTCACGCGCTTGGGCCTTTTTCTCTGCAATGCGCGCTGCTGCTAATCGCGCATCTTCCTCCGCAGCACGTTTGGCGTTTTCTTTGGCCTCGGCTATCGCGCGTTCCTTTTCAGCCGTTTCAAGCACGACCTTTTCAGCTTGCGCGCGCGCCTCTGCCGCTAACCTTTCTTGTCGCTCATTTTCTAATTTCGCTTTGGCTTGCGCGGCTTCCGCTTCAGCACGAATACGCGCAGGCTCTGCTTCACGCGCTAAATGCTCCGCCTCAAGTCGCGCTTTTTCCTGCGCATCTACTTTAGCCTGTGCCTTGGCTTTCATTTCAGCTTGTTTGCGCGTTTCTGCCTCTGCTTTTTGTCGCTCAATTTCAGCTTGCTGCGCTCGGTGCGCTTCTTCTTCAGCATCTTTCTGGCGGATTTTTACTTCGGCTTTGGCAATTTCTTTTGCGCGGATTTGCGCTTCAACTTCACGCGCTTTTAGTTCATCTTCACGCCGCTCTGCTTCTTTCTTTTTAGCAATTTGCTCAAGTTCTAAATAGGTTTCTAACTCCTCTGTGCCGTCAATTTCCTCAACGTTGTACACCTCTTCCACCACCATCGGTGAGAATAAAGTATCCAACTCCCAATCATCTTCTTGTGCGACGACTTCAACAATTTTAATGTAGCCTTCATTTTCAATTTGGGAGATGGCAGCTATGAATTTTTGCTCAGAAAAACCCTCGAGCTGATTTAAAATATTTTGCGCGGAAGTTTTGCCATCAATCAGCGCCATAATTTTCATTATATGTGCAGGCAAACCGCCAAAAAGGGTTTTTCGAAGGCGTACACCTTTGGGTGTTTTAGCGTAAACAACTGATAAGTCCATCGCTACCGTTACCTAATTTATATATGTTGGCGTGACTTGGTCACAATGGCATTCCAACATAAAAGAGTAAATGCCAATTCAATAAAAAACCAGCTAAAAACGCGCCTGTTATAGGAATTTAAGGACGCAAAATGTAGTGAAAACTCAGCATGTTATTGAGAAAAGTCTGATTCTAACAACATTTTAATAGATGCTGGAATTTTAACGCAATAATAAAAACTCAATGCGCCAAGATTGTTAAAAAGCATTAAGTTAAAATGGCTGAAAAATGCCGAGAAATTTTACTGCCCTGCGAGCCTTTATTTATAAGGCTTACAGGGCATCAAAAAAGGTTGCATGAAAAATACGCTTTAAAAAAGGTACTTTTACTTGATGCAAAATTGACTTTGCTACATTATTTTTTTTTCAGCATCAATTTTAGCGCGGGCCAAATATTTTTTAATATCACAGGTTGGCCAAGCGCGTTGGGGTGCAGGCCATCGGCTTGAACCAAATCCGGCTTTGCCGCAACTTGGTCTAACATAAAAGGCACAAGGCTGATTTTGTGTTGCTGACCAAGTTGCTGATACGTCTGAAAAAAGGCTTCGGTATATTTGGGCCCGTAATTGGGCGGGATACGCATGCCAAGCAATAACACTTTGGCTTTATTTTTTTGGCTGTAAGCAATCATCGCACTCAGATTTTTGTGCATTTCTTGAATCGGCAAACCGCGTAAGCCATCATTGGCGCCAAGGGCTAAAATGACAATCATTGGCCTGGTTGTTGTAATCGTTTTTTCAAAGCGAGTGAGTCCGCCACTGGTGGTTTCACCGCTGATGCTGGCATTTGCAACCTCATAATGATACCCTTCGGCATTGAGCTTTTGTTGCATTAATGTCACCCAGCCCTGCGGTTGCGCAATGCCGTAAGCCGCAGATAAGCTATCGCCATATACCAATATTTTGCTGTTTTCGGCTAAAGCGTGTGTACTTAATGCAACGAAAATGAAACCGAACAGACTAAGGTTGAGTCGTTTTACAAAACGACTGCTGAATACATACTCAAATATCAATAATAAGTGGAAAAACATTAATGCAATCATCTCCTATTGTGCAAGCGCAAGCCTTAACTTATGAATTTGTTAGCCATGATAACCATATTCGCGTCTTATATGATTTAAATTTATCTATTGCGGCTGGTGAGCAAGTCGCCATTATTGGCAGTTCAGGCTCAGGTAAATCCACCCTCTTGAGCTTACTCGCGGGGTTGGACATCCCCACCAGTGGCAGCGTTCAAATTGATGGCAAGTCGTTTAGTCAGTTAGATGAAGATGGTCGCGCAGCCATCCGCGCAAAGCGTATGGGTTTTGTGTTTCAATCGTTTCAGTTGCTGCCTTCACTGACTGCACTCGAAAATGTTATGTTGCCGCTCCAATTAAAAAATCATCCTGACGCAGCATCGTTGAGCTTAGCTGCGCTTCGTCAGGTGGGCCTGAGCGAGCGCGTACAGCATTATCCAAAACAACTTTCTGGCGGTGAACAACAGCGCGTTGCCATCGCCCGAGCATTTGCCACCCAACCTGCCATTTTATTTGCCGACGAGCCGACAGGCAACCTCGACCACAACACTGGGCAGCGTATTATCGAATTACTGTTTGAAATGAACGCAAATGCAGGCACCACATTGGTATTAGTGACGCACGACATTCAATTAGCCAACCGCTGCCACACACAGCTTCAATTAGCGCATGGCACGCTCACGAGGTTGAATCAACCATGAGTGTGACTTTGAAATTAGCTTGGTCACAAACGATGAGTTTGTGGAAATCAGGTGCATTGAATGTGTTGGTTTTTGCCTTGGTACTCGCGGTTACGGCCATTACTGCCACCGGTTTTTTTACGCAGCGCATCGAAACCGCGCTGAATCAGCAGGGTGGCTTGCTGCTGGGTGGCGACCTTGCGGTGCTGGCTGACCATGAAATTCCAGAAACTTTCATCAACAACGCCAAAACTCAGGGTATTACTACGGTAAAAACTTATGAATTCCCCAGCATGGTGGTGTTTGGTGAAGCCAATCAGTTGGCCGAAATTAAAGCAGTTGAAGCCGGCTTTCCGTTACGGGGAGACCTCACTATTGGTCAACACGCCACCGATACCGGAAAAATCGTCAACCAAGGCCCAAACACTGGTGAAGTGTGGATAGAACCAAGACTGGTAAATCTGCTGAATATTCAGGTGGGTGATAGGTTGGAAGTAGGCGAGCGCCAATTACGTGTGAGTGCCATTTTAGTGCGAGAACCCTCACGCGGTGGCGACATGTTTGGCTTTGCATCTCGCCTGATGATGCACGCCGCAGA
>JAKQTB010000065.1 GCA_029569495.1 Pseudomonadota bacterium
TATAATTTACTTTTTATTGGTAAAGTTTGCTTTACTTGTAGATAAAGTAAAGTTATATTTACCCCATACCAAACGAACACGGACAAACACCATGAACACAGTAACAGGCCAAGAAATCAGCGATGCGATTTTCACGGACAAGGCAAATACAGACGCGATTGATGGTCTTTTGTTGGCGTTAGCAGAAGGCAAAAACAACAAGGTTTCTAAGTTTTTATTAGTTCTGACTCTTGCTGCAAGTAATGCCTATTACGAGTTATCAGGAGAGAAAGAGTTTGATGAATGGGTTGAAAGTGCCGAGTTTAACGATTACGTTGCCAGCATAAACCACGCAGCAATGATGTAAGCCACAACAACTAAACAGCCCCTCTTTTGGGGCTTAGGGCGTTAAGAAAGTCTGTTCCGACTCAAAACGAACTGGTGTCTATCGCGGCGCGACACAAGACAAAAACGACAGCCGACAGTCAATGACTGACAGTTCATGCCTGATTGAGCGATTCGACAATCCTGTAAACGCCTAGTTGCATCACAACGAACATGGCGACCAAGTAGAAGCAAAAATGGTGGGAAGCCTGACTACTGGTACAGATACAGAAACTAACAACGGCTGATCTCTCGCTCAACAGGGATTTTGCTCAGGAGTGGTCAGCCGTTTTTAGTGTCAAAACAACAGAGGAAATAACAATGAGTAATTCAGAAGATGTTGCGTATCAAGCGATGTTACGCGGTTGCGAAGAGTCGCTGTTTAGTCAGCAAGTGGGCGACGACGACGAAATTATCGAAGATGAACAGGAGTAAGAAATGGATATTTATCCACTGGTGTTATTGGGCTTAATTGCCTTGATTTTGTTAGCTGTTTCGGCAGGTGCGGTGTATTCCGTTGTAAGTCGCAAAAAAGCGTTTAACGCTATTGTGGCTAAGAATGTGGCAGTTAAACCGCTTAATTATGATGATTGGCTGGCAAAACGCATTGCAGCTAATCAACGCAAGGCTAAGGCGATTGCTGAGTTTCAAGCTTTGAGTGAGCTTAACAACGACTTCAATGCAGTTATTGAAGGTGAGTAATTAAACAAAAGCCCTTGCGACCGTGAATCGACAAGGGCTTATTTTTCAACTGGCGAGGTAATTATGAAACATTTCAAGGTGCGGGTGCAATACGCGAACGGCATTGATTTTCTGTTTGAGTGCGACGCTGTGACTGGTTGGCAAGCTGGCGCATTGGCGCGTGTTGCTGGTCGTTTGGCTGGCTTAGGTGGCAGCATGGACGTTAAAGAAACGATTGTTGAGGAGGTGGTGTAATGTGCGAACAACGACAAGCACCACACGTTGCAACGTGGAAAGGTTCTGACGCGCAAACAAAGCGCAATCAGCAAATCGCCGCGCATATTGCGGCAGTCGAAAAGGAGTTAAGTCATGTTAAAAAGTGAATCAATAGCGGCCTTAGCTAAGGCAATCGCACTATCTCAGTTGCACGTTGAGAACGCGCTTAAAAGCAGCACAAACCCTCATTTCAAGTCTAAATACGCTGACTTGGCCGAGATATTAAACACGGTTCGCCCTGTGTTTTCAGCCAACGGTATCGCAATCGTGCAAACGCCAACCTTTGAAAGTGGTGTTGCCAGTGTGGAAACAATGCTTTGCCATGAATCAGGCGAGTTTATCAGTAGCGTGTGTTCGTCGCCTGTTAGCAAGCAAGACGCGCAAGGCATAGGCTCTGCAATCACTTATCTGCGCCGCTATTCACTGGCAGCAATGTGTGGCATTGCACAAGAAGATGACGATGGACAACACGCAGTACAAGAGCCGCAAACTCAACGGCAAGCACCATCACGCAAATTATCAAATGCAGAGCGTGAAATGGGTGTAGCCGATATGAAGGGCGCACCTGACGAAGCAGCACTAAAACAAGTGTGGGCTGATTATCACGCAATGGCTAAAAACATTGGCGACCGTGAATCATGCGAGTTTTTCACAGATTGCGCGAAAGAATGTAAAGCCGCATTTCAATAGGCGCAGGACTAACAGGCAAGGAAGCCAACAACCAAAAGAGAGAAATCATGCTAATAAAATTAGTACGCATCGGCAAAGATGCAGAGTTACGCTCTGCAAACGGCAAGCCCGTTTTAAGCCTATCTGTTGTCTATGACGTAGGCTATGGCGCGAACAAAAAAAGCCAGTGGTTGAACTTGGCAATGTGGGGCGCACAGGCTGAAAAGGTAGTACAGCACTTCACGAAAGGAAAGCAGATAGTTGCGCGTGTTGATGACTTGCATATCGAAGAATACAACGGCAAGAGCAGCTTGAAAGGTACGCTTGTTAGTTTTGAGTTTGTACAGGATGGGCAGCGTGAAAGCGCACAGCAGGCGCAAGAAAGACGGCCACAGGCGCAACAGAGGCAGCCAGTAAAGAATTTTGATGACGATATGGACTTACCGTTCTGATCTAAACAAACAAAACAAGGTCGCCAAGTGCGGCCTTTTATTGAGTAAAAAACCATGACCGCACTATTCAAAATCAGCGAGCAACACTCGCAAGCGTTAACGATCATCGAGCAAATGTTTGATGATGAATGTCCAGAAAATGAGCTTGATGAAGCTCTTGGCTTGCTTGATAACATCGAAGCAAGTTTTAACGATAAAGCGGTAAACGTGGCGATGTATATTCGCAATCAGGAAGCCGAAGCAGAAGCAATTGACGAAGCCGCTAAGGCAATGACGGCACGTTCTAAGGCGTTAAAGGCGAAAGCTGGACGCATGAAACAATACTTGCTTGATGAGATGAAAGCGACACAAACGGTGCAGATTAGATGCCCGTTCTTTGCTGTGAGCGTTCGCCAAAATCCACCAAGCGTGAAAGTCATGCTTGGTACTGAATTACCCGATGCCCTGCTACTGCCTGCAAAACCGCGTGACCCCGATAAAAAAGCCATCAAGTCACTATTAGAAGATGGCGTGTCGATTGAGGGTTGCAGTTTAGAACGCGGCGAATCACTGGTGATTAAATGACAGTAAAATCAATGGTCATGGTGATTCAAAGTAGCGCGATATTGCACAACGCGAATGAGTTACTTGCAAAGCACTGGCTCAAGTACAAGCAACTCGGAACGCCTTTAGAGTTGCTGATTAGACCGAAAAGGCAAACGCGAAGCATGATGCAAAACGCCCTACTTCACGCTGTTTTAACTGACATAGCAAAGCAGGTTAAATGGCACGGTCAATCGTTTGATGTCGTGACGTGGAAACGGTTGTGCATGGCTTCATGGTTGCGCGAAAAGAACGAACAACCGCAGTTAATCCCTGCATTGGACGGTAAAGGCTTCGACATCATCTTTGAGCGTACAAGCCAGTTAAATACCAAAGATTGCGCGGATTTTTGTACTTGGTGTCTCGCATTTGGTGATGAGAACAATGTTAATTTTAAGATGAGGACTATTGAAAATTGATTCACGCCCACGAAGATGATTTTGACGAGCTAGACCACGAGTTGTACGACCCGTGGGATAACTTAGACCCTGATGAGGATTGAGGTTGTCCAAGGACGGACAGATAGGAGTGTCTAACGTCCTAGCAATAAGGCGTAAACACCCACAACAAAGTAAGCATTAACACAGGAATAACTGACATGAGCAATGAGAAATTAGAGGCTGGGTATTTGTCGCACTTGACGCAAGAGTTAGGCACGATTGGCGATGACTGTAAATTATGCGGAAGTAGTTGCAATGAACGTGACGAACTTATTAAATGTGAGCGTGAAATTAATAGCTTACGCTTAGAAACATCAAGATTGAGAGCGGTTATTGAACGTGAAGCGGAATATTGCTACGGCTGGGCGACAAGTGCTGAAATGATGGGAGATGATGATAGAGCCAAACGGCATAGAGAGCGTGGCGATAGATTGAGAAGCAGTGTCTAACTAAAAAATTAAGCAGTAACGCCACACAAACATTTTAATAGCAGATTGGGGCGTTATCTGCTTGAATGAGAGTTAGAAGCGTAGGAGCTATAGCGATGAGTAAAAAGTATAAGCGCAC
>JAKQTB010000075.1 GCA_029569495.1 Pseudomonadota bacterium
CAAATTTGAAGCATGTATGAAAAATCTTGATATCTTTCCAAACGTGCCTGTTAAATTATCCGAATTGGTAGACACCAAAAAACGTGAGGCTTTGATCAACGACAAACATTTGATTGCGCTTTCATTGATTAGCAAAAAACCCGCCTTGCCTGCCGTTGATATTGTGATTTTTCACCCACTAAATTTTAATGAGGCTTTCAAAAACAGAGTAGTACGAGACATCGCAGGCACGCGCGTTTTTCTGGCGAGCATTGAAGATATGATTACCATGAAAAAACCTGCTGGGCGCATGCAAGATTTAGCCGACGTTAAGCATTTAGAAAGATTTTTGAATGAATAATTTGCACCAAGCAAGTCAAATCAATGGTTTTGATTATGTGGTGACCGATGAGCAAATGCGCCTATACGCTAAAATGAGTGATTTAGAACGTTTAGAATGGGTGGAAAGTGCCAGAATTTTTACACTTTTATCGCAAACACCCGTAACAAAAGTGCGGCATGAAGCGTTAAGAAAAGGCTTAACTCAAAACAATACACTTAAAAAAATTAAGCGCGGGCGACCAGCAGGCACAACAAAAAAAGATACAAAAGTGGCCGTTAAACTCAGGCTAAACCCTGAAGTTTTGAAAGCCTTTCGTGCCACGGGGCGCGGCTGGCAAACAAGAATAAACGATTTACTGGTAAGTTATATCAACTCGCTTTAGCGAACGTTTGAGTTTGGTGTGATAAAAATGCCAAAAATTCTTTATAAACACTAAGCCAAACCATCTAATGGACTACTCACGCCACGCCCGCCTTTATTCAACACATGCGTGTAAATCATGGTGGTACTCACATCTGAATGCCCCAATAACTCTTGCACGGTGCGAATATCGTAGCCATTTTCAAGCAAGTGCGTGGCAAAACTGTGGCGAAAAGTGTGCGGTGTAGCCAACTTAACCACGCCCGCATTAGCAACGGCTTTTTTAACTGCACGTTGCACTAATTTTTCATCTAAATGATGCCTGCGCTCGCGACCACTGCGCGGGTCAACTGAATAACTGCCCGAGCAAAAAACATATTGCCACTCCCAACTAGTAGCGGCGTTCACATACTTTTTATCAAGCGCATCGGGTAAATAAACTTCGGCCTTGCCTTTAGCAGCATCCGCTTCAAACACGGTTTTGCGCCAAATTAAATGTGTTTTTAACATTTCAACCAAGGCATTGGGCAACATGGTCACCCTATCTTTTGCGCCTTTGCCATTGCGGATTAATATTTCGCCTCGGTCAAAATCGATATCTAACACACGCAAACGACAGCATTCCATAATACGCATGCCCGTGCCATATAACAGCCGCGCAATTAACGCATGCGTGCCTTGCATACAGGCTAAAATCTTACTCACCTCATGCTTTGAAAGCACCACGGGCAAACGCTGCGGCTTTTTAGCGCGAATCACATCATCCATCCATGGTAAATTTTGCCCCAGCACCTCACGATACAAAAACAGCAAAGCCGCCAAGGCCTGATTTTGCGTACTGGATGACACATTACCATGCGTAGCCAAATGCGATAAAAACGCCTCAACCTCTTTACCACCCATTTCACGCGGATGGCGCTTATTGTGAAACAAAATGTAGCGTTTAACCCATTGAAGGTATTGCGTTTCTGTGCGAATACTGTAATGCTTTACACGTATTTTTTTCGCGCACAACTTCAAGCAACTTTGGGGCTTGCGTAGCAACAGGT
>JAKQTB010000233.1 GCA_029569495.1 Pseudomonadota bacterium
TGATTCGCAAGCGCTGTTTGACCAACTGGAAATTGGTCAACGCATTCCCATTTTAGTGTTACCGCAACAGCCAGAAACAACTTACCCCAGAATTAAAAAACTCAAAGCGATGCTAAAAATGAATTTGCAACAAGCTAAAAATTCCGTCGAAAATGGCACTGAAAACATTCAAGTGAGCCAGGGTTTGATGGAAGACGAATAGACGTTTTACAGCAAAAATATTGGGCAAAAAAATCCCAACAGTTGATTAAAAAATAGGCAAATTACCCGCCATTTTTAACACAACCTTTTTCGATGCTCTGCGATCCTTATAAATAAAGGCTCGCAGAGCATTTATTTTTTCTCGTACGCTTTAATGCCGTAAAAACATCTTTAAATAAGCGTAATTTTTACTCTTGTCTGACGCGCAAAAAACTGGCAAATTTTGGTTTGCCATGTTTTGTTTTATCGCGATAAGTGTAGGTGACTACGCTACCAACTTTGGGTGGGTTTTCACGCTGTGCGTCGGTAAAGCCCGTGCCGAGTTTAAAGCGAACACCATCTGGCGTTTCTACCACCAGCGCGCCTAATTTTCCCTGATATTTTCCGCGCCCGGCAGTGTGCGCCAGCACCGTTGCTTCAGCATCAAGCTGCAGTTTAAGTTTTAACAGCACATCACTGCGGCCTGTCACGTAAGGTGCATCGGCGCGGTGCAGCATGAGGCCTTCACCGCCTGTTGCTACCACTTGCTTGAGTTTTTGCTCGAGTGCGGCTTCATTTTTCACCCGAAACTGCGTGACTGCTTTTAAATGCGCCACATTGGCAACTTTTACAATATCATTGATACGCTGAACGCGCGCGGCAAACGTGCCTGGCGCTTCAGGCAACTCAAATATCAAATACGAAATGCCGCGCCATTCCTCTTCTACCGGCACGGCTTTGCGCACTGCCCCAGAAAGCGCATCAAACTTGCCACGGGCCAGCCATAGCTCGCCATCCAACGGGGTATTAGGAAATTTTTCTGTAAACCAAATCGGTGCCGCAATCACGTTGCCCGCACGGCTACGCAAGGTTTTGCCATCCCACAGCGCGCGTACGCCGTCGTACTTTTCGCTGACCAAATAATGCTCAACCGCAATGCCACGCTGGTAAACCTGCGCCAGTAAAATGTCCGCATTATTTTGCTGAGCTAGCGCCGCCTGCGCAAAACCCAGCACTAAAAACGCACTGGACAGCAGCCTAAAAAAAGATTGCAAGCGCATTTGAAACTAGCGGTTTGGCAATGCAAAGCGCGACTGCATGGTTTCTAAATTGAGTTCGTGCAAAATCGCCTGCATGCGTTCGAGCGCGTTTTTACGCGGTTGGCCCGTGTATTTAGCAATGATGAGTTCATTTTTCATGGAATGTTCCCAGCCGACAAGCTCGGTGACTGTCACGTTATAACCCGCCGCTTCAAGCTGCAAACAGCGCAGCACATTGGTGATTTGGCTGCCAAACTCGCGCGTATGAATCGGGTGGCGCCAAATTTCACTGAGCGCAGTTTTACCTAAACTGGCCGATTTATGCTGACGCATCACTTCAGCCACCTCTGCCTGACAACAAGGCACTAGCACCATGTATTGCGCATGTTTTTGCAGGCCAAACTGAATGGCATCATCGGTAGCCGTATTGCAAGCGTGTAAGGCTGTGACAATATCGACCTGCGCCGGAATTGCCGCAGAAGTGATGGATTCTTCCACCGTTAAATGCTCAAAATGCATACGTGTAAAGCCGCAATTTGCTGCTAACTGGCGCGATTTTTCAACCAAATCGGCACGCGTTTCAATGCCAATCACTTGGCCGCACGCATTTTGTTTCATCAGCAAATCGTACAAAATAAAGCCTAAATACGACTTGCCCGCGCCGTGGTCTACCAGCGTTGGGTTGGCATTGTGCGCCAACACCGCATTAAATAACAGCTCAATAAAATTCACCAAGTGGTACACCTGCTTCAACTTACGTCGGCTATCAAGGTTTAACTTACCATCACGGGTAAGAATATGCAGCGCCTTGAGCAATTCAACGGATTGATGCGGCCTGACATCGGCCTTAAGACTTTCTGGAATGGTTTGCATAAGGCATTTTAATGCGAATAAGGCATTTTGGCCGAATTTTTTTGCTTGAAAATAACCGGACATTTTTGGGCACATCATGACCAATATGCACGCCGAAATGCACGACAACACGGTTGAAAAACGAACATATTGCACGCCAGCCATATCCACTTATTGGCAAATGTAAATACTCGTTAACCGAACATAATCTTTGCAACTAAGGATTGATGAGGCTTGGCAAGCAACCGCGTACTTAACATACTGATTTGGCATCATTTTTGCTTATATAAACACAAAAGTAACTACATCTTACTAAAAACATTAACTTAAACCTATAGGTTACCAAACGCAATGCCAAATAAAAATATCAGCAAACTGAGTTTAATTCATGCAAAAAACCCCGTATTATCGCGCGGCTTTACCGTTGTTGAATTGATGATAGCTGTGGCCATTGTGGGCGTACTGGCTGCCATTGCAATCCCTGCGTATAGCGGCTACCAAGAAAAAGCGAGAGTGTATCAAGCCGTCACCGATGTTGCAGCGATGAGCGTCACCATTGAAAACTACTTTCAAGAAAATAGAATTTACCCTGAAACTCTCGCAGATGTTAAGTTAGATGGCAAATTAGATCCGTGGGACAAGCCTTACCGCTATTTAAACCTTGTGAAAAATGGCAACGGCGGTGCCAGGCGCGATAAAAATTTAGTGCCGCTCAATTCAGACTTTGACCTCTACAGCGAAGGTAAAGACAAAAAAACAAAATTACCGATTTCTCAGAAAGATAGCTTAGACGATATACTTCGCGCTAATGATGGTAAATTTGTAGATTTAGCAGAAAAATATTAAGGCTAAATTGACGGTTTAGCTTTATGCAAATTTCTGGCACTTTTCTTAACAGCAAGGTCGCGCAACGCATCGCGCTATTGCTATTAATAGCAGCGGTCATCCCCGCCGTGCTGATTACTTGGCTTACGTACCGCAATGTAGACCATCTCACCAACCAGCATTCACAACAGACTTTAAAAGCAACTAGCCAAAATTACGCCTTGCTTGCCTTTAACAATTTGCTTACCGCGCGCAAACTTTTGCATTACGCCACTCAAAGCTATCATCACCAGCAACATCATGCTGAAGAAATTTGGCAGCACGCACAATCGATTACCATGTTTAATGCTGTAGTTGAAATTTCAGCCGATGGCAAGAGCATTAGTCAGCATGGCCAATACCAAGGTATAACTGAAGCTATCAAAAAGCAAAGTAGCAGCATTATTAGCAGTGCCACCAACGATAAAACTAGATTAATCGTATTTCCTGCCAAGCTAGCACAGCAAAGCGCACATGTGAATTTGGCAATGCCGATCTTTAATGAAGGCCAATTAGAAAGTGTATTGATTGCAGAATTAAACCCTGACTATCTTTGGGGCTTAAAATCCAATTACCCTTCAGACCAGAAAATTTGTGCATATCGGGTCACTGATACCAGTAAAACCACACTTTTTTGCTCAACTGACGCGCTAGATATTGCCCACCAAACCAGCCAAACAGGCGGTTGGGATTTGTTTTTAAAAGCTGAATTACACGATGCGCCGTGGACATTTGAAACAACCCAATTTACACCTGCCGCAAAGAGCGGCCTATGGGCGCTTATTGGCAGCAACGCCTACATTGGTGTTGGCCTGTTAAGCTTATTGATTGTGGGGCTATTGAGCCTCATTCAAATTCGCAGAACCATGATTCCGCTAGAGCGCTTAATCGATAGCACCCGTAGAATTTCGCATGGCCAATTTGAGTCGGTGGAGGTGGATGGAAAATCTGAATTTTCTGAATTAGCCACCGCATTTAACAGCATGTCGGGCAACATCAAACGCCAACTTGATACCTTGCAATCCCTTTCTGAAGTTGACCGAAAAATTGTCACCAAGCTAGATATTGACCACTTAATTGAGCAAGTCATGGCGCGCATTTTGCACCTCAAGCCAGAAGTCAGCGCGAGTATTTTTAGAATTGACGAACACAATGAGGATGAAAAAACTGAAAGTGAAATTCAATGTATTGTTGATATTGCACAAGTAGCAAATGCTTCAACATTGCGTAAAACCATTACTTCACAAGAGGCGTCGTATGTTAAAACTCTCAACAACGGTGTGATTTTGCCTTGTGATGCAAAAAGCCAGTTTACACATCAACAAATGATGGCGTCCCTTGGGGCTAACACCATTTGGCTATTGCCAATATTTTGGCAAGGCGAAATGTGTGCATTTTTAGTCATCGGCAGCCAGCAAAAGTTAGATGAACATGACAGCGACTTGCATGAGATTCGCGACCTTGCCAGCCGTATTGGCATTGTGATTTCTGCACAAAAACGTGAAGCGCAATTACTTTTGCAAGCGCACTATGACATTTTAACGGGTTTGCCAAACCGTATTTTATTAGAAGACCGCATTGGGCAAGCCATTGAGCACAGCGACCGCACAAAACTACCCATGTGGGTGGTGTTTTTAGACTTAGACCGCTTTAAGTTTATTAACGACAGTATGGGCCACAACATTGGCGACCAATTGCTCGTACAGGTCGCACATCGCATGCAAGCCGCCGTACGTGAAATTGATACCGTAGCCCGTTTTGGTGGCGATGAATTCATTATCGTTTTACCCGGCCAAACTGATGAAACGCTGATGATGGGTGTGCTGGAACGAATTATTCACATGGTTTGCCAGCCCATGCAAATCAACAACCAAGAAATTATTATTACCTGCAGCGTTGGCATTGCCGTTTACCCTAATGATGGCGCAAAGGCTGAAACTTTAATTCAGCATGCCGACATTGCCATGTACCGCGCAAAAGAATTGGGCAAGAATAATTTTCAATTTTTCACTGAATCCATGAATGAAAAAGTAGCTGAACGCATGTATGTGGAGAATTTATTACGCCATGCGCTTGCCAAAAATGAGTTGGAAGTTTATTACCAGCCTAAAGTTGATTTAGAAACCATGCAAATGGTTGGCATGGAGGCGCTAATTCGCTGGAACAGCCCAGAATTAGGCTTTGTTTCACCCATCAGATTTATTACATTAGCAGAAGAATCAGGGTTGATTGTGCCGATAGGCGAGTGGGTGATGCGCTCCGCTTGCCAGCAAACAGTGGCCTGGCAAAATGCCGGTTATGCGCCCTTACTGATGTCAGTCAATTTATCTGCGCGACAATTCAAGCAAAGCAATTTAGTTGAGCGCATTCAGAATATCTTAAAAGAAACCGGTTTAGAAGCTCAATATTTAGAACTTGAGCTGACAGAAAGCATGGTGATGACCGAAGTGGAGGCTTCATTACAATTGCTGCATGAAATAAAAGCCTTAGGTATTCAAATTTCAGTGGATGATTTTGGCACGGGTTACTCAAGCCTCTCTTACTTAAAAGATTTACCAGTGAATACCCTGAAAATTGATAAATCATTCACCGATGACATTATCAACCACACTGACAAAGCGCCCATTGTGCAGGCAGTCATTTCACTGGCAAAAAGCCTCAATCTTAAAATTGTGGCCGAAGGCGTGGAATCTTACGAGCAAGTCTTGTATCTGCAACAACATGCCTGCGACCAAATGCAGGGCTATTATTTTAGCCGCCCAAAACCGGCCGTTGAAATTGAAAAGCTATTGATTGAAGCGCAAGCGACTGCACCCAAATTAGCGCGTGCGTAGTTAATACTTTTTGTAAAAAATTCAAAAAAGCTACCAACTCGTCATTCCAGCCTGCGCTGGAATGACGTGGTTTTGATGTTTTTATTTAAAATAAGCTGCTCTTTTACTTCGTGAAAAAGTCTCAAAATTCAAAAAACTTTTCATGGTTTGTCGTCAAACATATTTCCACTGCGTTTTGTTGAGTAAGGGCGTAGATTTAAGCACCCGCGTAAACTTAACAAAGGAAATCAACATGAAAAAAACAATCATACTTACTGCCACCCTCGCGGCCCTTACCACTTCTTTTAGTGCTCTGGCCGATAGAGATCATCGCTTAGACCAACGTGGTGACCGTATTGAAGACAGATTAGATAGACGTGGCGACCGCATTGAAGACCGTCATGATAAAAGAGCAGATAAAGCCCGTGCGAACGGCCATGAAAAACGTGCGGATCATCTTGAA
>JAKQTB010000125.1 GCA_029569495.1 Pseudomonadota bacterium
CCTATTTACTCACGGCGTCGTCCAAGGGTGATTTGGCAACGGTCAATGCCTTACTTGCCAGCGGCGCCAACCCAAATGCGAAAGACGGTGAGGGCATTACTGCGCTGATGTACGCAGCACGTAAAGATAAGGCAGAGGTTGCCGCAAGCCTCATTGAAAAGGGTGCGGACATGAATGCGGTTGACAATGGCGGTTGGACGCCATTGATGTATGCGGCAAAGAAAAATCATATTGCAACCATCGCGGTGCTACTTGAAAAAGGCGCTGACCCAAAAATTCGTGATACCGCGGGCTGGAGTGCGCTTGGTTTGGCAGCATCATCAGGTTTTTCACAGAGCGTTGATTTACTCATAAAACACGGTATTGATGTGAACGCTAAAAGCGATAGCGGAAAAACGGTGTTAATGTATGCCGCAAAAAATGGCGACATTCCAACCATTGATATTTTATTGGCGAACAAAGCAGACCCAAGAGCCCAAGATAAATTAGGTGCGACAGCATTAATGATTGCCGCACGTGAAGGCCATGCACCGGTTGTGACGTTGTTGGCAAAAGCGGGGGCGAATGTTAACCAGAAAGACCGTGCTAAATGGACGGCACTGACTTGGGCTGTGAAAAAATCTAACATTGAAGCTGCTGCTGTGTTGGTAGAGGCGGGGGCTGATGTCAATAACCAAGATGTAGAAGGTACACCGTTGCTGCATGTGGCGGTGGATAGTGGCAAAACCGAAATTGTGAAATTATTGATTGAGCATGATGTGAACGTGAAGGCCAAAGACCAATATGGTCTAACCGCTTTGGTGTATGCCTTAAAAGGGCAGCACACTGAAATTGCAAAGATGATTAAAGCCGCTGGCGGCAAGTATTAGTGGCCAACGCAGCATGAAAATTGCCATCGCGCAAATGAACTGTATGGTCGGTGATATTGCCGGCAATGTGGCACAAATCATCGCATACGCGCAGCAGGCCAAGGCGCAAGGCGCGAGCTTAGTTGTGACCCCAGAGTTGTCACTTTGCGGGTATCCACCAGAAGATTTACTGTTACGGGATGATTTTTTACAGGCTTGCGCACGTGGACTCAAGCAATTATGTGAAGAAACACAAGGCCTAACGTTGATTGTAGGCCATCCTCATCAAGTGGGTGAGTTTTGCTATAACGCGGCCTCAGTCATTCAGCACGGTCAAATATTGGCAACTTATCATAAACACGCACTGCCAAATTACAGCGTGTTTGATGAAAAACGTTATTTTGCAGCGGGCGAGCATGCGCTGGTTTTTGAGCATCAAGATGTCAACATCGGTGTGTTGATTTGTGCGGATGTTTGGGAACCTGCACCCGCCCTGAAAGCAAAAGCAGCGGGCGCACAATTATTGATTGCGCTCAATGCATCGCCATTTCATATTGAAAAGCATCGTACGCGTTTAGAGGTTTTACGTGAGCGCGTGGCTGAAACCAACTTGCCTATCATGTACATCAATATGGCGGGCGGGCAGGATGAACTGGTTTTTGATGGTGGATCATTTGTGTTAAGCGACACGGGCGCGATCACGCATCATTTAAATGCTTTTGAACAAGCGTTAGCCATCGTCGATTGCCAAGCAGCCAAGCCACTCACAGGAAAAGTTGCACCGCATTTAAGTTTGGAAGCTTCGGTGTACCAGGCCTTAACGTTAGGCTTACGTGATTACGTGCGTAAAAATGGTTTTCCTGGTGTGGTGTTAGGCTTGTCTGGCGGTATTGATTCGGCGTTAACCCTTGCCATTGCGGTAGATGCGCTAGGCGCAGAGCAGGTGCATGCCGTGCTGATGTCATCGGAATTTACCGCTAATATGAGCGTGGATGATGCAGTTGATATGGCGAATATTCTTGGGGTAAAACACAGTTTAATTCCGATTGTGACGCTATTTGAGCATTTTAGAAGTGCACTTTCGACAGAGTTTGCAGGTTTACCGTTTGATACAACAGAAGAAAATCTACAGGCGCGCATTCGCGGCATGTTGCTAATGGCACTTTCTAATAAATTTGGCAGCATTGTGGTCACCACTGGCAACAAAAGTGAAATGGCCGTGGGCTACTGCACACTTTATGGCGATATGGCGGGCGGCTTTGCTTTGCTTAAAGATGTGCCAAAAACCTTGGTGTACAAACTTAGCCAATACCGAAATAGCCTATCGCAAGTGATTCCGCAGCGCATTATTACGCGCCCACCTTCGGCTGAGTTGCGAGAAAATCAGCTTGATCAAGATAGCTTGCCGCCTTACGAAATATTGGATGGTATTATTGAAGCCTACGTTGAGGATGATTTAAGCCGTGCAGATATTATTGCGCAAGGTTATCAAGCAGCAGATGTAAGCCGCGTGATGAAACTGATAGACCGAAATGAGTATAAACGCCGTCAAGCGCCAGTAGGCGTGCGTATTACCGACCGTGGATTTGGTAAAGACCGGCGTTATCCCATTACCGTTAAATTGGATTTTGATACACTTTTTACTGAATAAATTTTATTGAATCAAATTGATTGCATCAATTTGGCAAACAATCGTAATTCTTAAGGATGACTCACATGAAAAAAATTGAAGCAATCATTAAACCCTTTAAGTTGGATGAAGTACGAGAAGCTTTATCTCAAATTGGCGTGAATGGCCTGACTGCAACTGAGGTGAAAGGGTTTGGGCGCCAAAAAGGCCATACCGAACTTTATCGCGGTGCTGAATACGTGGTCGACTTTCTACCTAAAATTAAGCTTGAACTCGTGTTACCTGAAAATCTGGTTGATTCTGCCATTGAAGCCATTATTAAAGCGGCACACACTGGCAAAATTGGCGATGGTAAAATTTTTGTCAGTGTGGTAGAGCAAGTTATCCGTATTCGCACAGGTGAAACAGGCGAATCTGCGGTATAAACTAAGTAAACATCTACTGTAATTTGTGAATGTAGATGTCTGAACCTACTTTTGTAAAATATACATGCCGACCATTTTAAAAACAGTGTTGTTACTCACTGTTTCAAACGTGTTCATGACGTTTGCTTGGTATGCGCATCTTAAAAACCTCAACAACAAACCGTGGCTAATTGCAGCGCTTGTGAGCTGGGGTGTGGCGCTGATGGAATATTTATTTCAAGTACCAGCTAACCGCATTGGTTTTACGGTGATGTCTTTAGCACAGCTAAAAATTCTGCAAGAAGTCATCACCTTGTCGGTATTTGTTCCTTTTGCAATTTTTTATATGAATGAGCCACTTAAGCTTGATTTTTTGTGGGCTGGGCTGTGTTTGATGGGCGCGGTGTATTTTATGTTTAGAACATAAATGCGGTGTGAATAAGTGGGTCAAACTAAAAAGGGTGAATTTTTTTCACCCTTTTTTAACTTCACGATTAGCGAACGGAAATTCGCTTTCCTGCAATCGTTATTTTTTTTGGTAGCGTTAATTCCAACACGCCGTTCTCATAAGACGCTTCAGCATGCTCTTGATCAACATCCACGGGTAATTGAAAACTTCTTGAAACCGCTCCAAAATAACGCTCACTACGCACAACCTGACCATCTTCAGTTTTCTGATCGTGCTGTTTAATTTCTGCTGCGATTGTCACAGTGCTGCCATCCACCGTTAAATTGAGGTCTTCCTTTTTGACCCCAGGAATTTCAGCATGAAACACATAAGCTTTATCGGTATCTTTGATATCCACTTTAAAAGAACTAGCGACCCCTTCACCGTGAAGTGGGCTGACAAAATAGCCTTGCGTACGGCGGTCGCCAAAAAAATCATTCAGTAATGCGTTATTAAATCTTGCGAGTTGAGACATCATTTACTCCTTCAAAATAAATTGTGATAAAAAACTGTCAATATCCCCTAAGGCCTAAATTGGGTGTGGTTAAAATTTTTCAAGTGAAAAATATGTTTTTTGTAGAAAATATACACGAGCAAAAAACGCTGCCCTGCGAGCCTTATAAATAAAGGCTCGCAGGGCAGCATAAAAGGGTTGGGGTGAAAATTTACTTAATTGAGCTGATTTTTTTGTAACCAAGACCAAGCGCCATTGCCCGCAACACGTCCACTGGCAAAGCAGGCGGTGAGCAAGTAGCCGCCCGTCGGCGCCTCCCAATCCAACATTTCACCGGCACAGAACACCCCTGGTAATTTGGTCAGCATTAATTCTTCATTTAAGTCGGTAAATGTTACGCCGCCTGCACTGCTGATGGCTTCATCCAATGGGCGTGTGGAATTGAGTACGATGGGCAATGCTTTGATGGCGTTGCCAAGTTGCACTGGGTCATTCATTGCTTCGGCCGTGAGCACCTCTCTAAGCAGTGCAACTTTCAGGCCTTTTAAATTGAGCCGGCTTTGAAGGTGGCTTGACAGCGAGCGTGCACCACGCGGATGCGCGATTGCTTGAATGACCGCATCGATATTTTTTTGAGGGAGTAAATCCAAATGTATTTGTGCATGGCCATTGGCCTCAATTTCATCGCGTAGCGTGGCTGAAATCGCATAAATCAGGCTACCTTCAACACCGTTAGACGTGACCATGATTTCGCCAGATTTTTCATGTGCGACATCATGCTTGTCTGCATATTTGACGGTAATGGTTTTAAGCGGTGCGCCAGCAAAACGTGCTTGAAAGTAGTCACTCCAGCTAACGTTAAAGCCGCAGTTGGCGGGCTTAAGGGTTGCCACTTTGATGCCTTGTTGCGCGAGTAATGGTAGCCATTTTCCATCAGAACCCAGTTTGGCCCAACTGCCGCCGCCCAGCGCCAAAATGACGGCATCAGGTTTGGTGAAGTAAGCACCTTGTGGCGTGTGAAAGCATAAGTTTTGTTGTGCATCCCAACCTTGCCATTGGTGGCGCACATGAAAATGCACCCCAGCGTGACGTAATCGGTGTAGCCAGGCGCGCAATAAAGGGGCGGCCTTCATATCTATTGGGAACACTCGCCCTGATGACCCGACAAACGTTTCAAAGCCAAGTTGATGCACCCAGTCACGCAGGCTTGCGGCGTTTAATTGTTCGAGCATAGGGGCGATTTGATTTTTCCTATCACCATAACGCGTGATGAATTGTGCGGCTGGTTCAGCATGGGTGATATTCATACCGCCAATGCCTGCCATTAAAAATTTACGGCCAACGCTGGGCATGGCATCATACACATGCACATCAACAGATTGCGCAATGAGTGTTTCTGCCGCCATCAGGCCGGCCGGCCCAGCGCCGATGATGGCGACCGTGTTAGAAGTTTTGTTGTTCAACGTCGTTTTATTGGGTGAAGGGTGCTGGCGTATTATAAAGCGAATGCGTGCATTGTAAAAAATTTACGGCGCTAAATTTAATACCACTGGAATCTTAAAAACGCTCTATTTAAAAAAGCTCTATTTAAAACCGCTCGTATTTAAAACCCTAATGCGCGCGCACCCTGATAAAACACAAAGCTAACCACCCAAGCAAGACTCAGCGACCACACAATTGATAGCCACATAAAAGCACTGCTTTTTGATTCACTTCTCAAGGTTGCCACTGTGGATAAACAAGGCGTGTAGATGAGGGTAAACAGCATAAAACTCATGGCTTGCACCCAATCAACTTGCGTTGCCATTTGCACCATGAGTGCGTCTCCTTGCATGCCGTAAATCACGGCGAGTGAACCCACCACAATTTCTTTTGCTACAAAGCCAAAAATCAGGGCAATGGCCAGTTGGCTGTTAATGCCGATGGGGTCGAGTATTGGGGCAAACAAAGTACCAATTTGCCCGGCATAGGTGCCGCTACTGGCAGGTGGAACATCACTAGGAAAGTTCGTCAATACCCAAACCAGCACCACACCAATGATGATGAATTTGGTAGCGCGGTTAAGAAAGTGTTTGACTTCATGCCAGCCACGCAACACGATTTGCCGCACGGTAGGAAAACGATACGGCGGCAATTCCAGTATGAACGGCTCAGTATTTTTGTACTGGCCTTGAAACAACACCGCCGTTAAAAACATGGTGGCAAAGCTCATGATATACAGCGTGAACAACACAAAAGGCGCTTGTTTGGCGGTAAAGAGCGCGGTAATCATAAAAATGAATACTTGTAATCGCGCAGAACAAAGCGAGAGCGGAATGACCAGCATGGTGAGTAGCCGCATCGGTCTTGAACGCATTATGCGCGTTCCCATCAGGGCAGGTACGTTGCAGCCAAAGCCCATCAGCATCATCACAAAACCGCGGCCATCTAAGCCCATTTTTGCCATGAGCGCATCCATCAGAAAAGCTGCGCGTGATAAATAACCACTGTCTTCTACCATCGACATGACCAAAAAAAACAGAATAATAATCGGCACAAAAGCCGCCACTGTGGCCACACCATTAAAAATGCCATCCAGCATAAGCCCGCTTAACCAAGCCGGACTGTTGGCAAAAAGCGGCTCAAGGGCTGCGGTGCGCAGTAAATCAAGCGCCCAAGCCAAGCCGTCTTGCAATGGCTTACCAGCGGTGAAAATAAACTGAAATAACAAGAATATCGCCGCAAAAAAGATGGGGAGCCCTAACCATTTGTGTAGCAAAATACGGTCAATTTTATCGGTGGTGTTGTCGCTCAGCGTGGCCGGAATCTGCACATGATGCGCAATCAATTGCTCCATCTCGCGCTCGATTTGATTGTCTTCTTGCAAAAGTTGGCTGATTTGTTGCGGGTCAGTGGCGGTTTTGTTTTGGTTGATAATGGTGGTTGCCGCTTGCAAAGCTTTTGGCAGGCCATCACCGAATTTTGCGCTGATGGAAATCACAGGCATGTTGAGTTCGCGCGTCAAGCTTTCAGTGTCAATGGTGATACCCGCGCGTTTGGCCTCATCGGCCATATTGAGCGCCAGCACGGCGGGTAAATTAAGCTTTTGGATTTGTAACACGAGTGAAAGCTGGCGGTCAATTTGCGAGCTGTTGAGCAAAATAATGACTAAATCTAGCGCATTATTGGCTAAAAAATGGCGGACGACTTGTTCGTCTTCAGAAAAGCCGTGCAAATCATAAATGCCAGGTAAATCAATGAGTTCAGCAATATGCCCGCCCATTAAAATTTTAGCGCTCATTAAATCTACGGTAATGCCAGGCCAATTGCCTACGCGTGCTGATGCACCGCTGATGCGATTAAACAGGGTAGATTTCCCCGTGTTGGGCATGCCCAATAGTGCGATACGTTTCATGTTAGAGCGTATTAATACGAATGCGCGCGGCTTCGGCAGCGCGTAAAATCACATCCGTTGTGCCTAGGCGCACTTGTAATGGTCCTTTAAAATTGGCCCGCCGAATAATACTGAGCGGTTTGCCCACTCTAAACCCAAGCGCAGATAGGCGATGAAACAGCGACTCATCTGCTTCAATGGCAGAAATCACCGCAGGGGCACCAATATTGAGCTGTGATAATAATTGCATATTGTCAATCTTACTTTTAGGGTAAATGATAATTATTCTTATTATTGCACATAATAAATAAAAAATGAAAGCCTGTTGCGGTAATATTTTAGCAACGGCATTAGATATCAAAACTTGAGTATGGCATTGTTGTGATGAGGCGCATTTGACCTAACGCATCGTTTAGTCAGGTTTTTAGGTAAAGTTTCTAGCAGAGCTAGATAAGCTATGAAAGCATATAAAGTAAGTGAAAAATATTGTTTAATTTGGCTAAAGGCAGCGCGAGGAATTTTTTATGCCCTGTGAGCCTTTACTTATAAGGCTTGCAGAGGCATCAAAAAGGTTGGGTGTTAAAACAGTTGTTTTTGATGATTTTTTATGGCTATTTTAAAGCTACTTTTAAACAAAAAAAGGACTCGATTCCGAGTCCTTTCTGTGCGCAATAACTGCCTTAAAACTTATTTGGCAATATCAACTTTAGCTTTGCTGCGTAAGTCAGCCATCATTTTTTCTAAGTTACGTTGTTGCAGATTTTTTTGTAAGCCATCTTTAACTTTGTCGTAAGCCAATGGTTGTGCTGCACGCGAGTCGATTGACTTAATGACATGCCAGCCAAATTGCGTTTGTACTGGCTCGGCCGTTGTTTTGCCTTTTGGTAACGCTGCTACAGCATCGCTAAAAGGCTTTACCATTGTTGCAGGTGAGAACCAGCCTAAATCGCCGCCTTTATCTTTTGAACCTGGGTCCAGTGATTTTTCTTTAGCTGTTTTTGCGAAATCACCGCCTTTTTGTAATTTGGCGATAATTTCTTTGGCTTCTGCTTCTGTTTTTACCAAAATATGGCGAGCGCTGTATTCTTTGTCGCCATAGGCTTTTTTGTATTCCTCATACGCGGCTTTGGTGTCAGCTTCAGAAATTGGGTTTTTCTTCACAAAATCTTGCAAATAGGCTGAAGTGAGTAATTCACGACGTGAGAGTTCTTCACGTGCGATGTAATCTGATTGTTTATCAAGACCCAGTTTAACGGCTTCTTGGTAGACGATTTCAGAATCCACTAATTTATTGGTGATGGCCGCTTTGACTTGGTCATCAATTTTTTGGCCACGCGCAGAAGCATCTTTGGCAATGTAGTCGTAAACAGATTTGTTGATGCCTTTACCATTGACGGTGGCAATGGTTTCAGCAGCAAATGCAGCAGGGGCTAACGTGATAATTGCCGCTGCAATTAGGGTTTGGGTAAATTTCATGCAAGATTCCTCATGGATAAAAATTAAAAAAATAGGATTGGCTAAGCTTCACTTGGCGCAAGTGCTTGTATGCTCAAGGCGTGAATTTTATTAGGAATTAAGTCGGCAACCAGTTGATAAATAAGACGATGCCGCATTATCTGCGATTTTTGAGAAAAATGCGAGCTTGTTATTTTAAGTTTGAAATGTCCACCACCTGTATTCCCCGCATGACCTTGGTGTTGGGCGCTTTCATCCATAATTTCCAGCTGGGTTGGTTCTAAGCTTTGCAGGCGATGGGTGATTTCAGTGATTAAATTCATTAGGCTTAAGTGACGGTAACATAGTACTTAGGGTAGCGTTTTGCGAAAAGGTTTCACAATCACATTCGCATAAACGCCAGCTTGTACAAATGGATCATCGTTTGCCCATGTGTTTGCAGCAGCAAGGCTAGAAAATTCAGCCACAATTAAACTGCCGCTAAAGCCTGCAGGCCCTGGATCTGTGCTGTCAATCGCAGGAAAAGGTCCTGCCAATAACAAACGGCCCGCCTCTTGCAACGCGGTGAGGCGAGCTAAATGTGCTGGCCGAGCGCTTAGGCGTTTTTCAAGGCTGTTCGGTGTATCTTCAGCGATAATCGCATACCACATTACTTAGTGTCCTCTTTCGGCAAATATTTATTGAGCATGAGCGTTTGTACAATAATAAATACAAACATAATGCCTGTGGCGCCAAACAGCTTAAAGCTCGCCCAAGTGTCAATAGAGTAATTAAAGGCTACGTATAAATTGAGAATGCCTAACAATATAAAAAACACCGCCCAAGAATAATTTAATTTTTTCCAAACCAGTTCTGGCAGTTCCATCACGTGGCCCATCATGGCTTTGATGAGGTTTTTATGCCAAAACAAATCTGCAGCAATTAGCACCACAGAAAATAGCCAGTAAAGCACGGTTGGTTTCCATTTAATAAAACCGTCATTTTGAAAATATAAAGTCATGCCACCAAGTAAAACAATTAGCGCTGCGCTAATGAGCAGCATGTTATCGACTTTGCCATGCTTAAATTTAACCCAGGCCACTTGAATTACCGTAGCAATAATCACCGCAACGGTTGCCAGCATCACCGGCACTAAATCAGGCTTTACGGTAACCGCCAAGCCAACTGCCGAAAAAATTTCTGCCAACCAAACGCTGGCTGAGGCGGTTTTTTCAGCCACTTTTAAGGTGATAAAGAACATTAACACCGGAAATAAATCAAACAGGAATTTTTTCATGGGCTATCACTTATTGGGTGAGCGTAATAATAAAAATGGGTGCGTTAAAAACATCAATGTATAACAGTGCTTTAGCGAAAAGCGTTATTTTGCTATGATAGCTAAGATGCCGCAAGGGATAATTTCAACGCTTAACAATAAGTGATTGCGCATTTAATTTACGTTTGATTGGACTTATGTCGTTAAAAATTGATTTACATTGCCACTCGACCATTTCTGATGGCATGCTCGCACCTGAAGACTTGGTGGCTTATGCTGCAAGGCAAGGCGTGAACGTGCTGGCATTGACCGACCATGATGATGTGGGTGGCCTGAAAGTAGCAAGACAAGCAGCCGATGAACACGGCATTACCTTGATTAATGGTGTTGAAATTTCCGTCACTTGGAAAAAGCGCACGTTGCATATTGTTGGTTTGAAAATCAATCCAGACAACGAAACCTTAAAAAATGCCTTGAATCAAGTGCATATCGACCGTGATGCCCGTGCAAGAGAAATGGCAGAAAGCCTTGCCAAAGCCGGCATTCCAGAAGCCTACGAAGGCGCAAAAGCCATCGCCAAGCAATCAATAATCACGCGTGTACATTTTGCCCGCTTTTTGGCTGAAAAAGGCTATGCAAAAGATACCAAATCAGTCTTCAAAAAATATCTGGTCAAAGGTAAACCTGGATTTGTGAATCATCAGTGGATGACTTTAGAGCAAGCGGTAAAACTTATTTTAGACAGTGGCGGCATTCCTGTCATTGCGCATCCGGGCCGTTATGATTTAGGCATCATCAATATGCTGTTGTTGATGCATGAGTTTAGAAGTTACGGCGGCGTGGCGATAGAAGTGGTGACGAGTAGTCATACACCACCGCAATACCAGCAATTTGCAAAACTTGCACATCAGTTTGGGTTAAAGTCGTCGCAAGGGTCAGATTATCATGGGCAAGGTATCAGTTTTATGGAAATGGGCTATTTGCCGCCATTGCCAGCCAATTGCGTACCTGTATGGCAAGATTGGCCTGAAGCGCAAGAGGTTACTGCCTAAACCATGTCGCAACTATTTAATATTCATTTAGAAAATCCGCAGCCGCGCTTAATTACGCATACGGCTGAAATTTTACGAGATGGCGGTGTGATTGCGTACCCAACAGATTCCGGCTACGCGCTGGGGTGCATGTTGGGTTTTGGCGATGCACAAGCGCGTATTCGCCAAATTCGCGGTGTGGATGATAAACATTTATTTACGCTGGTGTGCCGCAATTTGAGCGAACTGGGAAACTATGCAATTGT
The DNA here is from genome assembly GCA_029569495.1 of Pseudomonadota bacterium. Taxonomy (GTDB): domain Bacteria; phylum Pseudomonadota; class Gammaproteobacteria; order Burkholderiales; family Methylophilaceae; genus Methylotenera. Next base: position 11,165 of record JAKQTB010000125.1, read on the forward strand.
GAGCAACAGCCAATTTCGTCTTCTCAAAGCCAATACGCCTGGCGCTTATACTTTTATTTTAAATGCAACAAAAGAAGTTCCGCGCAAATTGCAGCATCCAAAACGTAGCGCGGTGGGTATTCGCGTGCCGCAACATCCCATTGTACAAGCGATATTAGAAGCCATCGATGCGCCACTTTTAAGCATGACATTGCATATTGCAGGGGATGATGAAGTGCTGAGCGAAGCATGGGAAATCCGCGAGCGGCTAGAGCGTTTGGTCGATTTGGTGATTGATGCGGGTCACTGCACGGCAGGGGCTACTTCGGTAATCGATTTGACTGCAGAAGCACCGGTGTTGATTCGTGCAGGGCAGGGCGATTTGGCGCCTTTTGGGCTAGATGCGGTAGATTGATGCGTCAGAATGACGCAACACCTTAACTGGTTAAAATTTTAAAAGAGAAAATTAGAGAAAATGGACTTATCAATCATACAGAAAATTATTATTTATGCGCTGCCCATTATATTTGCCATTACCGTGCATGAGGCTGCACACGGCTATGCTGCAAGGCATTTTGGCGACATGACGGCTTTTAATGCTGGACGCATTACCCTAAACCCAATCAAACATATTGACCCTTTCGGCACCATCTTACTACCTGCTTTAACGGTCATGTTAGGCGGTATTTTATTTGGCTGGGCAAAGCCTGTGCCGGTTAATTTTGGCGCCTTGCGTAACCCTAAAAAAGACATGCTATGGGTTGCGGCTGCGGGCCCTGCTTCAAATTTTGTCATGGCGGTTTTTTGGGCAATCATGTTTAAGTTGGCCATTGGCGCGCCAGAAGCCATTGCCGTGCCACTTGCACTCATGGCAAAAGCAGGGGTGAGCATCAATATTGTACTCATGGTGTTAAATTTATTGCCGCTACCGCCGCTGGATGGCGGCCGTATTGCGGTGAGTTTATTACCACATCATCTTGCACGGCCTTTTGCGCAAATTGAGCGCTACGGTTTTTTTATTTTAATCGCGCTACTTTTTACGGGCGTGTTAGGCATGGTGCTGGGCCCACTGGTGAACCTTGCTTCTAACTTCATCTATAGTTTTGTTAACTTGTTATAATCATCACACATTACATTTAAGGTTTTTTAGCACATGGCAATCGAACGCGTTTTATCGGGCATGCGCCCAACAGGCAACCTGCATTTAGGGCATTACAACGGCGTACTCAAAAACTGGATACGCCTACAACATGAGCATGAGTGTTTATTTTTTGTGGCTGATTGGCACGCGCTGACGACACATTACGATACGCCTGAAATCATTGAAGAAAGCGTGTGGGAAATGGTTATTGATTGGCTCGCTGCAGGGGTTGACCCAGCGAACGCCACTATTTTTATTCAATCGCGCGTGCCAGAACATGCTGAGCTACATACCTTATTGAGCATGATTACGCCTTTAAGTTGGCTTGAGCGCGTGCCGACTTATAAAGACCAGCAAGAAAAACTATCGAATAAAGATTTATCTACTTACGGCTTTTTGGGCTACCCTTTACTACAAAGCGCGGATATTTTAATTTACAAAGCCACGCAAGTACCCGTGGGCGAAGACCAAATTCCGCATATTGAATTTACACGTGAAATCGCCCGCCGCTTTAACCACATTTATGGCAAAGAAAAAGGTTTTGAAGAAAAAGCCGAAGCCGCCATTAAAAAGCTGGGCAGCAAACGTGCAGCGCTATATGAAGAAATGCGTAACGCCTACCAACAAAGCGGCGATGAAGAAGCGTTGGAATCAGCACGCGCGATGATAGAAGAGCAACAAGGCATGAGCATGGGCGACAAAGAGCGCTTGCTTGGTTACCTTGAAGGTGGCGGCAAAATTATTTTGGTAGAGCCAGAATATAAACTCACGCCTGCCTCAAAAATGCCGGGCTTAGATGGGCAAAAAATGTCTAAGTCATATAACAACACCATTTCATTGCGTGAAAATCCTGAGACAATCGCCAAAAAAATCAAAACCATGCCTACCGACCCAGCGCGTATTCGCCGCACCGACCCAGGCGACCCTGCGAAATGCCCCGTTTGGCAACTGCATGAAATTTATTCTGAAGACAATGTAAAAGATTGGGTGCAAATGGGCTGTAAAGGCGCCACTATTGGCTGCATTGAATGTAAAGGCCCAGTGATTGAAGGCGTGTTAAAAGAACTCAAACCCATTCAAGAGCGCGCCGCACAATATGCCGAAGACCCGACTTTGGTGAAAAATATTGTGGCTGAAGGTTGTGAAAAAGCGCGGAAACTTGCGCGTGAGACGATGCGCGATGTGCGCGATGCTATGGGTTTGAGTTATAGTTAAGAGCGGACATTTTGTTAGAAACCTCCATCAACGCAAAAATCAAAGGCGAACTTCTCACCGAACTGCCGCAAGATTTATACATTCCGCCTGATGCGCTGGAAGTGTATTTAGAGTCGTTTGAAGGTCCGCTCGATTTGTTGTTGTATCTCATCCGCAAGCATAATCTGGATATTCTGGATATTCCCATGGCGGATTTAACTCGCCAATATATGGTGTATGTGGAGAAAATGAAAGCGATTAAGCTTGAACTGGCGGGCGATTATTTGCTGATGTCAGCCATGCTCATTGAAATTAAATCGCGCATGTTGTTGCCAAAACCTGCCGAAATTGCTGAAGAAGATGACCCGCGCGCTGAGTTAGTGCGCCGTTTGATGGAATATGAAGCGATTAAGCTAGCCGCGCAAGGGCTGGATGAAATGCCTAAAGTGGGCGAAGAGTTAAGTGTGGCGGCGGCATATTATCAACATATCTCTGAGATTAAGCCGCCTGAAGTGAGCTTAGATGAATTGGCAGAAGCGTGGCGCAATGTGTTAAAGCGCGCCAAACTGAATAGCCACCACAAAATTGGCCGCGCGGAGTTATCCGTGCGTGAGCACATGAGCCAGATTTTACGCCGCTTAAAAACCGATGGTTTGGTGGAGTTTTCACAGCTTTTTGATATCGTGAATGATGGTTTGCCAAAGCTGGTGGTGAATTTTTTAGCCATTTTAGAGCTGGCAAAAGAAGGCTTAATTCGCATTACCCAACAAGAAGCTTTTTCGCCGATTTATTTGCAGGTGAATGGGTAGGAGCGCAATTTATTGCGCGAAAGCGACGGTAATGATTGCTGAATTCGCGCAATAAATTGCGCGCCTACATTGAATTAGATATTTAGAGAATTGTAATGAAAGAACCCGAAAATATCATAGAAATGAAGCAAGTGCTTGAAGCGGCTTTGCTCACTTCACCACAACCATTGAGTTTGGATGATATGCTCAAGCTGTTTGCAGGGCGCATGGAGCGTGCCACTTTGCGCATGCTATTGGATGAGTTGAAGGTAGACTGGGAGCCGCGCACGATGGAACTGGTGCAAGTGGCAACCGGTTACCGCTTTCAGGCAAAAGCAGAATATAGCGAATTTATTGTGCGACTAAACCCCGAAAAGCAGCCAAAATATTCACGCGCGGTGATGGAAACACTAGCTATTATTGCCTACCGCCAGCCTGTGACACGTGGCGATATTGAAGAAATTCGCGGTGTGGCAGTGAACCCGAATGTGATGCGCCAGTTGCAAGAGCGCGACTGGATTGATGTGGTGGGTCATCGTGAAGTGCCGGGCAGACCATCTCTATATGCAACGACCAAACATTTTTTAGATGATTTGAATTTACGCTCGCTGGCAGAGTTGCCACCAATGGAAGATTTTGCCCAGCAAGAAATGCCGCTCGATAGTTAGCCATATTCGCTAATACTGTTCGTGCTGAGCTTGGTCGTTAAAATGCCGCAACGACCAAGCTCAGCACGAACGGGTTGATAAATAATCCAATTGCCAGCTTATGCGGTAAAATGCATCCCATTCAATTAAGTTAGCACATCATTATGGCACGTCCCTTTAAAACCCAGCGCGACCCACAAGCAACACCACGTCGCCCCAAAACCGATTTCAAGAAAATTGAAATCGATGAAAATGCGCCACCCGCGCCCACGCAGCGCCTACACAAGCTATTAGCGTTGGCTGGCTTGGGTTCACGGCGCGATATGGAGTTGTTGATAGAAAGCGGTCGTGTTACGGTGAATGGAAAACCTGCTGTGGTTGGGCAAGGCGTGACTGAGCATGATGTGGTGCGCTTAGATAGCCGCCCACTCAAGTTGCCTTTTGAGGCAGAGTTGCCGCAAGTGCTGATTTACCATAAGCCAGAAGGTGAAATTGTCAGCCAAGATGACCCTGAAGGGCGCGCCAGCGTGTTTGATAAATTGCCAAAAGTAAAGCACGGCAAATGGATTGCCATTGGCCGTTTGGATATGAATACAAGTGGCTTGCTGATTTTTACCACGTCTGGCGAGTTGGCAAACCACTTTATGCACCCGCGCTATGAAGTGGAGCGTGAATACGCCGTGCGTATTTTTGGTGAACTGACCGAAGGCCAAATGACACAATTGACTGAAGGCATTGAGTTGGAAGATGGCCCAGCCAGTTTTGATAGCATCCGCCCGCAAGGCGGCGAGGGCGCTAATCATTGGTATCAAGTAATTTTGCGTGAAGGTCGCAACCGTGAAGTGCGTCGTTTGTTTGAAGCGTTTCAACTACCTGTGAGCCGCCTCATGCGTGTGCGCTTTGGTCCGGTGAATTTGCCGCCGCGTGTGAAGCGCGGCACTATGTTAAAACTTGAGCAAAAAGAAGTGGTGGGCTTGTTAGAGTGGGCGGGCTTGCCTGTACCAAATGCACCGTTAAGGCAACTGACACAGCGCGAAAAGGACAAAGCCACCAGCGTTTTTGTGCCTAAAGTACGCAAACAGCGCGTGAGTGCGCTGGATAGACCACCACGCGAAGCCGGTGAGCGTACCTCATATCGTGGTAACAATGCACCGAATTCAGCGACTAAAAAACCTGCGATTAATAGCAATAAACCCAAAAGACCTGCCAACCGCCGGGTGCGTCAAGGGAGTGATTTAAATGCGCCAGCCATGCAGAAAAAAAGCGATAGAAATCGTGGGCGCGGTTAAGCATTAACTGCTTATAACACACGTTTTTTAACTACAACCTTTTTTGATGCTCTGAGAGCCTTTATTTATAAGGCTTCCAGAGCATTTATTTTTTCTCGGGAGATTTTAGTGCAGAAAAGCACTTTATTTTTGACGCTAAAGGTAACTTAGAAAATTATTTAAAACCGAGTACATCTTGCATGTCGTATAGCCCAGTTTTTTTGTCGGCCAAAAACTTGGCGGCACGTAATGCGCCCAGAGCAAAGGTGGCACGGCTGCTGGCTTTGTGCGTGAGTTCAACGCGCTCACCAACGCCTGCCAGCACCACTGTGTGGTCGCCCACCACATCGCCCCCACGTAGCGTGGCAAAACCAATCGTTCCTGCCTCGCGTTCACCTGTCACACCTTCACGCGCATAAACCGCGCACTCGCTTAAGGCTTTACCAATGCCATGTGCAGCGGCTTCACCCAAGCGTAGCGCGGTGCCAGAAGGCGCATCCACTTTATGACGATGATGCATTTCAACCACCTCAATGTCGTAGCCATTCGCCAGCACCTTGGCCGCTTGCTCCACTAAATTGATGAGTAGCGTGACGCCCACGCTCATGTTGGGTGCAAACACGATGCTGATGTTTTCGGCGGCTTTTGCGATGGTGGTTTTTTCTTCAGCAGAAAATCCTGTTGTGCCGATGACTAATTTTACTTTGGCTTTTTCGCAAGCGGCAAGATATTGCATACTGGCTTCAGGACGCGTGAAATCGACCAACACATCGGCATTTTTTAACGCCTCATCCATGTTATCGGTGATTTTAACCGCTGAATTTTTACCAAACAGTTCGCCAGCATCACGGCCTAGTTGCGGGTTGCCTGCTCTATCGAGCGCGCCGTGCAGTTTGAGATCAGCATCAGCAAATACGCTTTCAAGTAACACATGCCCCATGCGGCCAGTGCAACCAGCGATAACGACTTTTAAAGGGTTTGCCATCATTTATGAATACCTAATTTTAAAAACCAATCTTTTCAAGCATTTTGTCGAAGAAGGTGGGTGAGCCTTCGTCTGGTAAATCGCTCATGTCTGGCTCAATTGGGCTAGGCACAGGTTTTGGTTTTGCGACTTCTTTTACAATCGGTTTTGTATCGGCTTTTGCAGGAAGCGCTTCTGCCGCTGTGCTGGCCTTGGGTGTTTCTATCGCTTTTTCCACTGCTTTTTCAACCGGTTTTATTTCTTCAACCGTTGGCGCAGGTGGAACTACTTTTTCAGGCGCTACTTTTGCCGGTTCAATTTTGGCAGGCGCTACAGCAGGCTTACGCTCAACAGGCGCTGTTTCAGGTGCTGCAGGTGTTTCAATCACCGGTGCTGGCAGGGCAATGCCTTCAATTGGCACAGCTAAAATTGATTTCACTTCTTCTTGTGGCGTTGGCGTTAACTCAGCTGGGGCAGTCATGTCTATGCTTTCAGTCGCTGCAGGTGGTTCAAAGGCTTCAAGCGTTTGCTTTACATCTTCTGCCGGTTTGGTGTCGCCCGATTTTGTCTCAGCAGGTTTAGTCTCAATCGCAGGTGCGACTTCATCTTTTTTCCAGAATTTCAGTTTATCCAACATCCCTTTTTCTTGAGGTTTTGGCGTGGGGTTGATGGTGCGCGGGCCAGCATTTGGCGCTGCTGATTCTGTCGTCGCTTTATCGCTGGCTGAGGGTGCAACATCACCACGCACAGATTTTAATAATTCGTTTTCAAAGTCTAAAATCACGCGGCGTTGCTCGGTGATTTTGCCGCTTTCGCGCATTTGGTAAACATAATCCCAACGGTTACCGTGAAAACTATCCTGAATGAGCGGTGTGCCCATAATAAAGCGCACTTGTGATTTGGTCATGCCGGGGCGCAATTGCAACAACATTTTAGACGTCACCACGTTACCCTGCTGTACATCCAGCTTAAATGGTTTAACGGTGGGCAGTGCAGTGCCGCACGCAGTGCAAAGCAGGGCTAACAGGATGATGGGGTAACGCAAAAAAGATAAAATACGCATAATATGACTTTAATTTGAATAAGCGTTAATATAACACGTTGACATTGAACCCCCAAAATTCTGGTACCACTTTTACGGGCTTTTTGCCGTTCATTTTATTAAGAGCACACGCGTATGCATGATCCATCTGACTTAAAAAACGCAGGACTCAAAGCGACCCTGCCGCGGCTTAAAATTTTAAGCCTGTTTGAAAACAGCAAAGACCGCCATTTATCGGCTGAAGATATTTATAAAGTGATGATAGGAGCAGGCGAGGATGTGGGTTTAGCAACGGTTTATCGTGTACTTACGCAGTTTGAGCAAGCAGGCTTGCTGATTCGACACCATTTTGAAAGCGGTAAAGCGGTGTTTGAACTCAATGGCGGCAATCATCACGACCATATCGTCTGCATTAAATGCGGCCGTGTGGAAGAGTTTTACGATGCCGAAATTGAAAAAAGACAAAAAGTAGCGGCAGAAAAATTTGGCTTCGAAATGCAAGATCATTCGCTGACCATTTACGGCGTTTGCACTAAACAACCTTGTGGTGGTAAAGACTAAAAACTGTTTTTTAACCTTATTTTTTTCTGATTTAGCTATGCATTTTCTCTCGAGAGAATATTATGCCTCTGGAAGCCTTGTAAATAAAGGCTCGCAGAGCAGCTCAAAAGGTTGGTGAGCAAAAACACGTCAAAATGCGTTTTTTCGTTAGATTCTTCCCAACCGCCACAATGAAGTCACCTCAGCCTTACGCGCTGCGTGTAGCGGGTCGCTGGCATCGAGTGTTTTGCTGTGTTTGGCTTTGGTGTCGATTCTGTCAATCGCTGTTAAACCTGCGTTTTCAATCCAGCTCAAGAGTTCTTCACGCGTTCTTAAGCCTAAGTGTTCGGCAAAGTCAGAGAGAATCAGCCAGCCTTCACCCGTTTTGCTTAAGCGTGCGTTGAGGCCATTTAAAAAGCCTTTCAGCATTTTGCTTTTTTCATCGTACACGGCTGATTCTAACGCGGAACTCGGATGTGCAGGCAGCCACGGCGGATTACAGACGATTAAATCGGCGTTGCCGTAATCAATTTTTGGGTATAAATCGGCTTCTACCAGCGCGACATTGTTTTTTAAGCCAAGTTGGTTGATGTTAAACAGCGCGCAATCTAAGGCGCGGTGCGAGTTGTCGGTGGCAACCACTTTGGTGATACCGCGATTAGCCAGCACGGCTGCCAGCACGCCAGTGCCGGTGCCAATGTCAAACGCAAGGTTGCAGGGCACGGGCAGCGGTGCGGTATCGACCAAGTCTAAATATTCCCCACGAATTGGTGAAAACACGCCATAACTAGGGTAGATTTTATTGTTGATGGCAGGAATATCAACGCCATTTTTGTGCCATTCATAAGCACCGATGAGGCCTAAAATCTCGCGTAATGAAACGATGATATTTTCTGTGCTTTTGCCATAAGCGTGCTCGCAAGCTGCTTTAACATCGGGTGCGCGGCGTAAGTTAATGTTGTAGCCAACACTTAATTCAATGACTAACATGCCCAAAATACGTGCTTTTTGCGACTGTGCCTGGCGATGTAAATGAAACGCTTCTAGCATGGTACTGGCGGCTTTTTTGGGCTTTTTACCGGGCCGGTCTATGCGGCGCGATAACGCTTGCAATAGATGTTTAGCATTTTGAAAGTCACCTCGCCATAGCAACGCTGTGCCTTCGCAACAGAGTTTGTAGGCGTCATCGGCTTTAATGGTGTCGTCCGCAATTTGTATGCGTTTTGGGGTTGGCGCATTGTTTTCAGAGTGCCAAGCGCTGGTTTTAGTTTTGCCTGCTTCTTGCCATGTAAGGGTGGGCGTAGCAGTTTGGGTGGAATTCAAAATAGAGTGGCCTGGTGAATGGTGCGTGAGAATAGGGTAAAAATTAATTTAAATTAACTGGTCTCTTAATTTAACTGGTCTTTGGTGAGTAAAAATACAAACTCATTGCCAGATGACGTTTCTAGCCAGTTGAACATGGTGTTGGGGTAAGCGGCTTCCAGCGCTTCACGATTATGGCCAATTTCTACAATCAATATGCCGTCATCATTCAGGTAATTCGCCGCTTCACGCAATAGCGTGTGCGTGTGGTCTAAGCCCGCTGTGCCGCTACCAAGCGCCAGCTGTGGCTCGTTTTGGTATTCTGCAGGCAGTACTGCCATTGAAGGCGCATCCACATACGGTGGATTACTGATGATGATGTCGTATTTTTTGCAGACATGATTTTCATCTTTTAGTGCGCTAAACATATCTGATTTGATGGCTGTCACTTGATTTTCTAAACCGTAATTCGCAATGTTGATGTTGCACACATCAATCGCATCTTGCGAAATATCAATCACATCAATTGCCGCATTAGGAAAACTATTCGCCAACAACACGCCTAAACAGCCGCTGCCGGTACAGATGTCTGCTGCGCTTTCAATCATTTCTGGAAACTCAATCCAAGGGCTTAAATCATTGGCTAGTAACTCGGCAATGAACGAGCGCGGAATCAGCACGCGTTCATCCACATAGAATTTGAAGCCTTGTAGCCACGCTTCTTTGAGCAAGTATGCGGTTGGCGTGTGTTGGGTGATGCGCTGCTCAATGAACTGCGCCAGTTTGTCGCGCTCTGGTTTGGTTAGGCGCGCATCAAGAAAGTTATTCAAGGTTTCCATCGGCAAATGTAGCGCGCTCATGATGAGCCAAACCGCTTCATCGTAACTGTTGTCTGTGCCGTGGCCGTAAAAAATATCAGAATTTTCAAACTGGCTGACGGCAAAGCGCAGCCAATCGCGAATGGTGTGGAGTTCAGTTGTGGTTAGATGGGTCGTCATTACTTTAGCCGCTGATAAACGCTGATGAGCGCAGATTAAAAATTAAATACGATTCGCTTTATTTCAACGCGAGGCCTACCGAAGTTAATTAGCAAGCAAATATTGAGTTGTGTTGCTTTTAAATAATTGATGCATTGTGCTTGATAAGCATCGTCTAAGTGTTTTTGAGCTTTAAGCTCAATAATCACTGCGTTATTGACTAAAATATCAGCAATGAAATCACCAACAATCACATTTTTATAGTTAACTTGAATTAATTTTTGTTGCTCAACTTGCAAGCCTGCCTGATTAAGTTCTAAGCATAACGCATTTTCATACACTCTTTCTAAAAAACCAGTACCTAATGTATTAGAAACATTGAACGCGCAACCAATGATTTTCTCACAGATGGCATTTATTTCTAATCTGCGTTCATCTGCGTTCATCTGCGGCCAATAACAGCTTTTCCATGGTCAGTTTGTAGGTTTCTTTGAGCGGCTCAATATCAGCTACGCCCACACATTCATTGAGTTTATGGATGGTGGCATTCAGTGGGCCAAATTCAATCACTTGTTTGCAAATGTCGGCAATAAAACGTCCATCCGAAGTGCCACCGGTGGTGGAGAGTTCTGGCTTGATGCCATAAGCGATTTGAATGGCTTCTTCAATCGCATCCACCAAGTTGCCGCGCGGGGTGATGTAGGGTGGGGAGTATTCCCACTCCAAATCATAGTTCAAGGCGTGCTGGTCTAAAATGCTGTGGACGCGCTCTTTTAAATTGGCTTCTGTGCTGCCTGCGCCATTAAGTTCTGGGCAAAATCTGAAGTTAAATAAAATTTCCACTTCGCCCGGCACTACGTTGGTGGCGCCTGTGCCGCCGTTCATATTGCTAATTTGCCAAGAGGTTGGCGGAAAATATTCGTTTCCGTTATCCCACACGGTTTCGACCATGTCTTTAATGGCGGGGGCAACTAAGTGGATGGGGTTTTTTACCAAATGCGGATAAGCGATATGGCCTTGCACGCCTTTTACCGTGAGCTTGCCTGAAAGCGAGCCGCGGCGACCGTTTTTAATCATGTCGCCAACCACTTTATTGCTGGTGGGTTCGCCGACGATGCAGTAATCAAAGTGTTCACCGCGCGCTTTTAACGCTTCTACCACTTTTACCGTGCCATCGACCGCCACGCCTTCTTCATCTGAGGTAATCAGCAGGCCGATAGAACCTGCGTGGTTGGGATTTTCGGCGATAAATTCTTCAATGCTGGTGATAAAAGCGGCCAGTGACGTTTTCATATCTGCCGCACCGCGCGCGTAGAGCATGCCGTCTTTAATGGTTGGTTCAAACGGTGGCGTGTGCCATTTATCCAGTGGGCCCGTCGGCACCACATCAGTATGGCCTGCAAATACGATTAAAGGCGCAGTAGTGCCGCGGCGTGCGTAAAAATTATCTACATTGCCAAAGCGCATGCGCTCAATGTTGAAGCCCAGCGGTTCAAGGCGTGAAATCATCAGTTCCTGACAGCCAGCATCTTCAGGCGTGTTGGATTGGCGTTTTAATAAATCGATGGCTAATTCGAGTGTTTTGCTCATTTGAATAATTCTATGTAAGTGGCTTCATCAAAACCAAGGCCAATAATATTGCCGTTTTTCACTAGCACAGGGCGTTTAATCACGGACGGTTTTGCCAACATCAGCTGAATGGCAGATTGCGCATCAACGACGGCAGCTTTTTCAGCGTCTGACAAATTGCGCCACGTCATGCCCGCGCGATTCACCATCTTTTCCCAAGGGCGTTGAGTGAGCCAGTTTTCAAGTAGCGTTTGGCTGATGCCATTTTTTTTGAAATCATGAAACTCGTAAGCAATCTGGTGGCTCGCTAGCCAGTCACGGGCTTTTTTGACGGTGTTGCAATTGGGAATGCCAAATAGCTGCATAGGATTCGCGTTAAAATGTAAAAGTGTATTTTAACAGCATTACAGATTACTGCTGAATTTATGCAAATGTGCCTGTTTAAAAATTGATTATAAGCACACTAAACTTGTACGAGAAAAAATATATGCTCTGCAAGCCTTTATTTATAAGGCTTGCAGAGCATCGAAAAAGGTTTGGGTAAAAATGGCATTAAAAAGACATGCTTTCACCCCGATAATTTTTTAAATTAATGAACGGCTTCTTCAATATTTTTGGCAAAAAATACACCTGACTCTTCAAAACGTAAATTCAAGTTTTTCAGTAAGCTAATCAAGCGATCTCTCGGCAAAGGGCGTGAGAATAAATAGCCTTGCATGTGGTCGCACCCCAGCTCTGCTAGAATTCTGCGTTGGTCTTCGGTTTCAATGCTTTCTGCCACCACGTTAAGCTCAAGCACGTGTGCCAACTCAATAATCGCTTGAATGATGCTGCGAATTTTATGGTTATTTTCAATATTGGCCGTGAACGTAGGGTCTAATTTCAGTTCGCTCACTTGCAGATTTTGCAAGTTGGCAATGCTTGAAGATTGCGTGCCAAAGTCATCAATGGCCACTTTAATATTGGCGGCTTTGAATCGGGCCAGCTGCGCATGAAACAGCGACTGATTTTTAATGGCTGCGGCTTCAGTGAGTTCAAAAATCACACTTGAAGTCGGCAGGTTAAAGCGCTCAAGCATTTCAGTCATGTCTTTCACCAAATTCGGGTTGATGATTTGCTGATGCGATAAGTTAATGGCAATGGTGAAAGGGATATTGAGTGCCTGTAATTCTTGCAAGGTGCGGCAGCACTCTTCATTCACCCAGTTATTAATGGCATAGCTCAAACCAAAGCGCTCGGCAGCTTCCATAAATTCTGGCGGTTGCAGCAAGCCTTTGATGGGATGCTGCCAGCGTAAAAAGGCTTCTGCACCGATTGGCATTCTGGTGATGCTGTCAATTTTCATTTGATAATGCAATACAAATTCATCATTGGCCAGCGCGTTTCTTAAATCATATTGAAACTCAATCAATTGGTCTGAAGCCATGGCGATTTCTTCATCAAAAAAGCGGAATTGATTTTTGCCGTCTTTTTTGGCACGGTACATGGCCGTGTCAGCCGCGCTGATGAGTTCATCAATATCGCCGCATTTGGGGTAGATGGCTACGCCAACAGAAACCGACAAGTGCATTTCAGTGTGGTTGATGATGCAAGATTCACGTACCGAATGCACCATGCGCTCAACGATGGCGATGCAGTCTTCATCGTGTTCAACATCTTGAATAATCGCAATAAATTCATCACCGCCAATACGTGCGACTTCATCACAGCCGCGCACCGCCGTCACTAAACGTTTAGCAATTTTTTGCAAGACTTCATCGCCAACTTTATGGCCATGCGTGTCGTTAATCGGTTTAAAGTTATCCACATCAATAAACGCTACGGCCAAACTATTGCCATTACGTTGGCTGCGTTTTGTGGCGGTTTCAAGATGCTGCATCAATGCGTAGCGGTTAGGCAATTGGGTGAGCGTATCAATGAGTGCCAGTTGGCTCATGTCCACAGTTGGCGCTTCAAAGGCAACTGGCAACGACTCAGGTAGGTTGGTTTTGGTAAAACTGAGCGGATTGTTGCTAAACTTCTCGTAAAAAACCGTAATCAGCACGCCCACTAAAAACAGGCAAATTAAGCCAAGTGAGCTATTAAATTGTGCAATGTTGGCGTTTTCAGCGGTCGAACCCGTTGCAACTGCTGAAGAATAAGTCAGATGAACACCAATGGCAGTAAAAGCCACCATCAGTGCCAGCATTGATTTAGCTAAGAAAGAAAATTTACCATGCTGATTTTTTAACCAAAATATCAGCATCATGCCAATGATCGCCGCGACCACGCAAGTGGCGATGGCAATTAAACTGGTTGCTGGCGTAAATGTCATGGCAGCTTCTGCGTGGTTGGCATAAATACTAAAAAATACAATGGCACCTGCGCTGGCACCAGCCAATGTGCCGCCAGCAGAGAGTGTTTTGGTGGGTAGGGTGGGGCGACTGGTGATGTAGAGCAAAATGGCAGCAAAAATAAACGCAGCGAGCCATGAAAGTGCTATGTACGCGATGGACGATGTACCAGATTGCATGTCGCTTGAACTCGGCAGTGCAAAAGCATTAATGAGTTGAATCGCCCATAAGCTGCTACCAATAATGAGCGCGCTACAGATGAGCAGAGCTTTTTTATCATGCGAAAGCGATTTATTGAGCTTATTGATGATGCTCAGCATCATTAACGCTGCAAAGTAGCTAAACGCAATCGCCAGTGCGATCAATTCATGGTTGTAATGACTCATTTTATTTTTTAAATTATCTAAATGGAATATTCAGATAATCCCTATAAGTAACTAGATGATAGAGTCATTGCAATGTCTATGCCATGCATCAAGGACGCGTTTGCAATAGATGTGAAAAAGGCTGCAGAAGCGCTTATTTGCTTGCTTGCAGCCTTTTTTATTGGTTTTGCTACGTTGCGGTTGTTCGTCGGTTTAAAGCAAAAATGTCAAAATTACAACACTTATGTTCAGGTATGTTCACGCTGTGACGCGTCAACAGTCGCGCCAATTAAATGCCGCGTAATAACTCGTTAATGCCGACTTTACCCAAGGTTTTAGCATCTACTTTTTTTACGATAACCGCGCAGTAAAGACTGTAGCTACCGTCTTTTGAAGGCAAGTTACCTGAAACCACAACAGAACCAGCCGGTACGCGGCCGTAGAATACTTCACCTGTTTCGCGGTCATAAATTTTAGTGCTTTGGCCAATATACACACCCATGGAGATGACGCAGTTATCTTCCACCACCACGCCTTCCACCACCTCAGAACGTGCGCCAACAAAGCAATTATCACCAATAATGGTAGGTCCGGCCTGCACTGGCTCTAATACACCGCCAATGCCTACGCCGCCACTTAAATGCACGTTTTTGCCAATTTGCGCGCATGAACCAACCGTCGCCCAAGTATCAACCATAGAGCCTTCGCCCACGTATGCGCCAATATTTACATAAGACGGCATTAACACGGTATTTTTTGCAATAAAAGAACCGCGGCGCACGATGGCATTGGGCACCACACGGAAACCACCGGCTTTAAAGTCATCTTCAGTGTAGTTGGCAAATTTTGGTGGCACTTTGTCATAGTATTTCGTCACACCATCATCCAAAAGCACGTTATCTTCTAAGCGGAATGACAACAGCACGGCTTTTTTCAACCATTGGTGTGTTTCCCATTGTTGGCTGTCAGCAATGCGGCTGGCAACCCGCAATGTGCCTGCATCTAAATCAGCTAAGACGGATGCAACAGTCGTTTTGATTTCAGCGCTGGCGTTGGCTGGGTTGATGTTTGCGCGCTCTTCAAACGCGGCTTCGATAATGCTTTGACGTGGGTCCATGGGGCTCTCTGATGAAAGGAAAATAAACAAAACGTTATTTTAACCTATATCAAGAAATCGCCAAAAACAAAAAGCGCGTTATTGAAACGCGCTTTTTGGTAACTATCGATTAAGTCGCAAATTTATTTGGTTTGTTTTGCTGCTTCGTAGAGCGGCCTGACTTTAGGTGCAAGTGCTTTAAGTTCGGCAATGCGATTTTCACTGGCGGGGTGGGTGCTAAAAAATTCAGGCGGTGAATTTTTAGACTGCGCGCCCATTTTTTGCCATAAAGTCACCGCAGCGTCTGGATTGTAGCCTGCACGTGCGGCCAATTCTAACCCAATTTTGTCTGATTCACGCTCTTGTTCGCGCCCGTTAGGTAGGGCAAAAAAGAGCTGGCTACCCATGCCAGCGCCTTGCATAATTGCGCCGCCCGCCGCGCCTTTGGTGACAAACGCAGAAAGCGCCTGTAGGCCAAATTGTTGTACATAGGCTTGTGACATACGCTCGCGACCATGCTCACGCAAGGCGTGGGCGATTTCATGGCCAATCACCGCTGCGAGCTCATCATCGGTGGCATTGAGTTTTTCAATAAGGCCGGTATACACCATGATTTTGCCACCCGGCATGCAGTAGGCATTGACTTGGTCATCTTTTTCTACGTTCACTTCCCAATTCCATTGGACTGCATCAGGCCTAAAGACGCCAACTTGTGCAATAAGGTGGTTTGAGATGGTGCGAACGCGCTCTAGTTGCGCTGTGTCGGCATTGAGGGTGTTTTTCTTTTTTGCAGTCTGTAAGGATTCTGTGTAGGCTTGGGCTGACATTTTATCGACCGTACCGGAAGGCAACAGCATAAATTGTGAGCGCTTTACGCCTGAAACACTATCTTTGGTGGTGGTGGCGCAACCGCTAAGTTGTAACGAGACTAGGGCAAAAAATACAAAGGCGATTTTTTTCATGAGCGATTCCTTAATGCAAAAATATCACATAGCGCAATAAATTACGTTAACGTATGTACGCTGATTTGGTTGAACGTGAAAAAACTATATTTTAAATTGCGAGCCAAGCTTAGTTATATTTTGAGTTGCGAACCAAGTTCGACAACGCGGTTCGGTGGTAATTTAAACTGGTTGGTAATCGTCTCAGCACTTCTAAATAAGCCAATAAAGATTTTTTTGCGCCAATTGGCCATGCCAAATTTTTCGCTGGCAATGAGGATTTCTTTACCAATGAAATATGAAGTGTCCATGGCTTCTAACACCAAGCCCTGCTCACGACAACTGACTAAATCACGAGGCAAATCGGGGTCATCTTTAAAGCCATAGCGTACTGTAACTTTGTAAAATTCATGCGGCAGCGTTTCTAGGCTGACACGTTCTTCAGGGGTTGTGTGCGGGTAATCTAAAAACTTCACTGTCAGGATGACGACTTTTTCATGCAACACTTTATTGTGCTTGAGGTTGTGTAGCATTGCGTGCGGTACACCGTCTGGGTTAGGTGTCATGAAAATGGCACTGCCCGAAACGCGCGTTGGCGGATGCGCGCCGATGGCTTCAATAAAGGGGGCAAGTTCCATAGCTTCATTTTTAAGCCGGGTGTAGACCATGGTCCGACCGGTTTTCCATGTGAGCATTAGGGTAAAAATAATCATGCCAATCACTAGTGGCACCCAACCGCCATCTGGGATTTTTAATACATTGGCGCTAAAAAAGGCGATGTCGATAGTTAAAAATAAAATCACCAGTGCGCCGGTGCGTAGTTTGCTCCAACCCCATATGGAATGAAACACAAAACCTGCCAGCAAGGTGGTAATGACCATGTCGCCTGTGACCGCAATTCCATAAGCGGCGGCCAAACTACCAGAAGATTGAAAGCTAATCACTAACACCATCACGGCCAGCATCAAACCCCAGTTCACGCGCGGCATGTAGATTTGCCCCTCTTCATTTTCAGAAGTGTGCTCAACATGCATGCGCGGTAAAAAGCCCAATTGCAAGGCTTGGCGTGACACCGAAAATGCGCCAGTAATCACAGCCTGTGAAGCAATCACGGCGGCCATGGTGGCTAAAATAATCAATGGATACAACATCCACGTGGGGGCAAGCAGGTAAAAAGGATTTTTAATGCTGCTTGGGTCAAGCAACACTAATGCGCCTTGCCCAAAATAATTAAGAATAAGCGCCGGCAACACAAAGCCAAACCAAGCAAGGCGAACTGGAATGCGTCCAAAATGGCCCATGTCCGCATATAAAGCTTCAGCGCCGGTTACCGCCAGCACCACCGCGCCTAGCGCCACAAAAGCAATCCAAGGGCTGACTGCAAAAAACTTAATGCCATAGATGGGGTTGAGTGCATGCAAAATAGCAGGGTTTTGCATAATGCCCAAAAGCCCAAGTACGCCCAGCGTGCCAAACCAAATGAGCATAACGGGGCCAAAAAAAGCACCGACGAGTGCGGTGCCTTTACTTTGCGTCCAGAATAAGCCGAATAGCACGATGAGGGTGATGGGTAAAATCATGGGGTGCAAAATCGGTGCGGCGAGTTCTAGCCCTTCAATCGCTGACAGCACCGAAATGGCCGGTGTAATCATGCCGTCGGCATAAAACATACAGGCACCTAAAATGCCTAAGGTCATGATGATTTTGCGTTTTTTGGCATCGCCTTCAGCGCTTTGGCTTGCCAACGCCAGCAAGGCCATAATGCCGCCTTCACCACGGTTATCGGCACGCATGATAAAGGCCACATATTTAACTGAAACCACCATAATCAGCGCCCACACGATGAGCGATAAAATGCCGTACATGTTGGCCTCAGTCAGAGGCACGGGATGCGTGCTGACCGAAAAAACTTCTTTGATGGTATACAACGGGCTGGTGCCAATGTCGCCAAACACAACACCAAGTGCGGCTAAGGTGAGTACGGAAAGTTTGGATTTACTGCCAGTAGGAGATGACATTAAAAATCAATACGCAAAATGACAAGGACGCAATTATCTACCGAATTAAAAGCAAAACCAATCATAAAGTGTAAATATTCTTAAAAATATCGTTGCAAAAATGCAAAAATGCAAAAATGCAAAAATGCACAAAAAAATAAAGCAATTTACGCACGTTTTCACCCCGAGAAAAAATTACGCCTCTGAAAGCCTTTATTTATAAGGCTTTCAGAGCATCGAAAAAGGTTGTGATTAAAAACGGGTTAAATTAAGTGTTTTTTAGGAACATTTCGGGTGTTGGA
>JAKQTB010000128.1 GCA_029569495.1 Pseudomonadota bacterium
TTCAATATCCAATCCATCAATTTCGGGAGAAATTAGCGGCAATATATAATCATCTTCATAATTAGAATTGTAAAATTCTTTGGTGGAAGCCGATGAACGATTGCGGCGTAAACTATCTACCGCTCTATTTCTGGCAATACTTACAATCCAAACGTAAGGATTATCAGTGCTGAAATCGAAAGATTTGGCTTTTTTGAATATAATTGTAAAAACTTCAATTAAAATAGTGCCGGCAATTTTTTCATCCGCAACAATTTTTTTTATTAATGTGAAAAGTAAAGTAGAGTAACGGTTGTATAATTCGGAAAGAGCCTCTTTATCGTAACCCGTAATTCTTTCAATCAATTCGATATCAGTTAACTTATTATATTCCAATTGAAACCTATAAAATTAGTTTGGTTTAATTTAAAGGTAATGGAATTAAAAATCAAATATTAAGGAGGAAAATATGTAATAAATAAGTGTAAAATAGTATAAAACAATAAACTTACAGTAAAAAATAGTGTTTATTTTTGCTTATATTTAAAGTTTGAAAAAAATATTCTTAGGAAAATATATGACTTCAAATGAGATAAGAAAACAATTTTTAGAATTTTTTGAAAACAAACTACATACAATAGTAAAAAGTGCACCTGTTGTTCCTTATGACGACCCAACTTTGTTATTTACAAATGCAGGTATGAACCAATTTAAAGATGTGTTTTTGGGTTTTGATAAACGGCCTTACACACGCGCAACTTCCAGCCAAAAATGCGTACGTGCAGGCGGCAAGCACAATGACCTGGAAAACGTAGGCTATACCGCGCGTCACCACACATTCTTTGAAATGTTGGGCAACTTCAGCTTTGGCGATTATTTTAAAGAAGATGCCATTAAATACGCTTGGGAGTTGCTCACAGAAGTATTCAAACTACCCAAAGACAAACTCACCGTCACCGTATATGCAGAAGATGATGAGGCTTACGATATTTGGCATAAGCAAATTGGTGTGCCAGCCGAGCGTATTATTCGCATTGGCGACAACAAAGGTGCGCGTTACGCTTCTGACAATTTCTGGATGATGGGCGACACAGGCCCTTGCGGCCCATGTACCGAAATTTTCTACGACCACGGTGAACACCATTTTGGTGGCCCTCCTGGCAGTCCAGATGAAGATGGCGATCGCTTTATTGAAATTTGGAACAACGTGTTCATGCAGTTTAACCGCGATGAAGCGGGCGTGATGCATCCGCTGCCCAAGCCATCTGTGGACACTGGCATGGGTTTAGAACGAATTTCAGCCGTATTGCAGCACGTACATGCCAATTACGAAATTGATGTTTTTACGACCTTAATCGCTGCCGCCGCGCGTGAAACTAAAACCACCGATTTAACCAGTCCAAGTTTAAAAGTCTTGGCAGACCATATTCGTGCCTGTAGCTTTTTAATTGCTGATGGCGTGATTCCTGGCAACGAAGGCCGTGGTTATGTACTGCGCCGTATTATTCGCCGCGCCATTCGTCATGGCTACAAACTCGGTGTACGCAATGCATTCTTCCATAAAATCGTGCCTAATCTATCCGCAGAAATGGGTAGCGCTTACCCAGAACTGGTAAGTAACCAAGCACGGATTACTGACATCCTCAGACAAGAAGAAGAACGTTTCTTTGAAACCATTGAAAACGGCATGGCAATTTTGGAAGCTGAGCTTGCCAATACTAAAAAAATATTTAATGGCGATACTGCTTTTAAATTGCATGACACCTATGGATTCCCGCTTGATTTAACGGCTGACATTTGTCGTGAACGTCATGTAAGCGTAGACACAGCCGCTTTTGATGCCGCCATGGCACGCCAAAAAGAACAAGCCCGCTCCGCTGGCAAGTTCAAAATGGCAACTAACCTTGAATATACTGGCGTAGCGACAACTTTTAAAGGCTACGAAACCTTAGAAACAACGGGCAAAATAACTGCGCTCTACAAAGATGGTACAGCAGTCAATCGACTCTCTGAAGGTGACCTTGGTGTTGTTGTTCTTGATAACACGCCATTCTATGCGGAATCTGGCGGCCAAATTGGTGATAACGGCGTATTAAAATCTGACAATGGTATTTTTGCCGTTGAAGACACTCAAAAAATCCAAGCCTCAGTATTTGGGCATCACGGCGTGCTTAAAACAGGCACCTTGAATGTAGGTGATTCCGTCAAAGCGAATGTGGACTTATCAAGCCGTAATGCCACCATGCGCAACCATTCAGCAACCCATTTGATGCATAAAGCCTTACGTCAAGTATTAGGTGAGCATGTACAGCAAAAAGGCTCTTTGGTAGATGCTGATAAAACGCGTTTTGATTTTGTCCACAATGCGCCCATGAGCGATGATCAAATTGCAAAAGTAGAAGCCATCGTCAACGCTGAGATTTTAGCGAATGCCGCTTGCCAAGCACGTGTGATGGATATTGAATCTGCTCAAAAAACTGGCGCCATGATGTTGTTTGGTGAAAAATATGGTGATGAAGTTCGCGTGCTAGATATCGGCAGTTCGCGCGAGCTTTGCGGCGGTACACATGTGAACCGCACCGGCGATATAGGCTTATTCAAAATCACCTCTGAAAGTGGCGTTGCTGCAGGCGTGCGTCGTGTTGAAGCCACCACTGGAGAAGGTGCATTAAAACTGATTAACGCGCAGCAGAGTTTGATTTCAACCATAGCGGCTGAAATCAAAGCACCCATCAATGAGCTTGTAAGCAAGGTTTCGCAACTTTCTGAACATGCAAAGTCACTTGAAAAAGAATTAGCCCGCTTAAAATCTAAACTAGCCTCCACACAAGGTGATGACTTGGTTTCGCAAGTCATTGAAATTGCAGGCATTAAAGTGCTAGCTGCAACGCTTGAAGGCGCAGATGCAAATACGCTGCGTGAAACCATGGACAAGCTCAAAGATAAACTAAAATCAGCCGCCATTGTGCTTGCAAGCGTTAATGAGGGCAAAGTGAGCCTAGCTGCAGGCGTGACCAATGACCTTATTGCGAAACTTAAAGCTGGCGAGCTAGTCAACCACGTTGCTAGCCAAGTTGGCGGAAAAGGCGGCGGTAAGCCAGATATGGCAATGGCAGGCGGCACGGATGCAAGTAGTTTACCAAAAGCCTTGGCAAGCGTAAAAGACTGGGTAACGCAAAAACTTAATTAACTTAACACGAACCTATTATGGCACTTATTGTACAAAAATACGGCGGCACCTCTGTCGCCAACCCTGACCGGATTCGTAATTTAGCCCGTCGAGTGGCCCGTTACAAAGCAATGGGTCATCAAATCGTGGTGGTGGTTTCTGCAATGTCAGGCGAAACCAATCGTCTCATTTCACTGGCTAAGGAAATCATGCCGGAGCCGGATCCTCGCGAATTGGATGTGATGGTATCAACCGGCGAGCAAGTAACCATCGGCATGACCGCACTCGCACTGATGGAACTTGGCATTAAGGCGAGAAGTTATACAGGCGCTCAGGTGAGAATTCTCACCGATGACGCTTTTACAAAAGCACGCATTTTAAGTATTGATGAACATAACATTAAAAAAGACTTAGATAGCGGCCATGTAGTCGTGGTGGCAGGATTCCAAGGCGTAGATGCCAATGGCAACATTACAACTCTTGGTCGCGGCGGCTCAGACACCACTGGCGTGGCACTTGCCGCAGCACTTAAAGCAGATGAGTGCCAAATCTACACAGACGTGGATGGCGTTTACACAACAGACCCACGCGTTGTACCTGAGGCCCGCCGCTTAGATAAAATTACATTTGAAGAAATGCTTGAACTGGCCTCACAGGGCAGTAAAGTGCTGCAAATTCGCTCAGTTGAATTTGCAGGGAAATACAAAGTTAAATTACGCGTATTATCGAGCTTCGAAGACGAAGGCGATGGCACACTAATTACATTTGAGGAAGAAGAAAATATGGAACAACCCGTTATTTCAGGCATCGCTTTCAACCGTGACGAAGCCAAAATCACCGTGTTAGGTGTGCCAGATACGCCAGGTATTGCTTACCAAATTTTAGGCCCAATTGCGGATGCTAATGTGGATGTGGATATGATTATCCAAAATACCGGAGCGGATGGCACTACGGATTTTACATTTACGGTGCATAAAAATGAAATGAACAAAGCCTTAAGCATTTTGCGTGACAAGGTACAAGGCAATATCAAAGCGCGTGAAATTGTAGGCGATGATAAAGTGGCTAAAGTCGCCATCGTAGGTGTGGGCATGAAATCTCACGTAGGTGTTGCCAGCAAAATGTTCCGCACACTCGCTGAAGAAGGCATCAATATTCAAATGATTTCCACATCAGAAATTAAAATCGCTGTTGTGATAGATGAAAAATACATGGAACTTGCAGTGCGCGTTTTACACAAAGCGTTTGAATTAGAAGCCGCATAACCAAGCTCAATTTACCGAGATTTAATTGATTTTTAAGCGCGAATCTAGTAATATCGCGGCCTTGCAATAAATCGTAGTTGTACTCAGGTTTTATGATTACAACTACGCCAGTAAACTGGCAAGTATTACTAATAACGGAGAGCTGGCCGAGTGGTCGAAGGCACTTCCCTGCTAAGGAAGCATACGGGCTTAAATCTGTATCGAGGGTTCGAATCCCTCGCTCTCCGCCAAATTTTGTAGTATAATGCTGTTCTTTTAGTACCTTGCGCCCGTAGCTCAGTTGGATAGAGTATTTGGCTACGAACCAAAGGGTCGGGCGTTCGAATCGCTCCGGGCGCACCAAATAAAACAAAGGCTTACAGGTTAATACTTGTAAGCCTTTTGTCTTTTATGATTCAGAGGGGTAAACTGAGAGGCAAACTGTAAAATTGCTGGTGTATATTTTAAGATGCTTGTAACTGAGTTGTAATTTGAGCTTTATTAGTCGACCCTGAACAACTCAGTTCAAGCAGATTTGAACTGATTGAACTGAGCATCATTTAAATGTTGCTGTATTACGAAGATTAACAATTGCAGTTGGCTTGCAAAACACTGGCCGTAAAAAAGCCGGATGGCTCTTAGAATCATTCGTAAGTTGTGACCTGCTCCACACAGCATGGCATGCAATGCATCTCCCAAAGCCCCTTTAAGCCAGTTGCGGCCTAGCCTGCCATCATTCTTCATGTGTCCGATTGCGGGTTCTATGGCACTACGGCGGTGAATGGCCTTTTTAATGTTCGGCGTCACGCCGCGCTTCTGCCCACTACGCCAGATTGTCACATTCGGAATCTCAACACCGCGATAGCCACGGTCCACAAACACCGCTTTCGGTACGCGATTGGTCAACTCGGCGATCTGCTTCACTGCCGAAGGTAACGTATGCCCGTCATACGGGTTGCCTGGCATGCTCTTGATGCCCACCACCAAGCCTTCTTTATGCGTCGTGGCAATGCTCACTTTCACGCCAAACTCATAGGGTTGACGCACTTTGCCTTTGGCGATGCATTCCACTTCAGGGGCATGCAGGCTGTAGAGCTTGTGTTTGTCTGTGCGTTGCTGGGTGAGCAGGCGTTGTACTTTGACTAACGTCGTTCTGACAACATCGGTATCACCTTGATCGGCATTTAACTTGCGTTGAATATCCCGCCATACACGACCCAGGATGGTGCGCTGTGTTTTAATCACGGCTCTCATCCTCCTAAATTGTTTGGCATGCGCGTAGCGCGCCACTTGAGCGGCCAGTCTTGGTGCTTCCCGGTTGTAGTTCTGCCTTAATCTAATGCCTAGAGACTCGGCCAGTTTGACTAGGTGCTGGCGGCCTTTCTCCAACAACTGACTATCGGTTGGATACGCTATGGCTTTTTCCATCACGGTAGTATCCACGATCACTTTGTCGAAGCTCTTTTCTTTGACGACTTTGCCTCGGCGCGCAGCGTCGATGCTTTCACTGAGTAAGCGCTCAACCCCGGCTTCGCCGATACGCTTACGCCAGCGGGTCAGAGAGGACGGGGCAATCGGCGGTTCGTGCTGGAAGTGGATCTCACCGCAGAAATGCTGCCAATACGGATTCTCTACCCAACTCCAGATTAATGCTTCATCCGACAAGGCAAAAGTGTGCTGCAGATAAAGCAAGCCGGCGATCAGTCGTGGCGGTGTGGCGGGACGCCCGGTCTTCGATGGAAAGAACCCTGACCATTGCGTTTGAAAGACTTCCCAGTCAATGAATGCTGCTAGTTTGACTAAAGGATGTTCGAGATTGATCAACTCGGTAAGTACTTGCTGAAATAACTCACCGGAAGCAGGAGGCTGGCGTTTAGGGCCCATAAAACACTCTGAAATTTGCAAGAAATCAAAGCATCATTATCGCATTTCTGGCAAATTCATACCACTAAAATGTAATTATTACCTAATTAAATCAATTGGTTGGGAGTTGTTCAGGGGCGACTATTTATAGTGATTGGT
Source organism: Pseudomonadota bacterium (assembly GCA_029569495.1). Lineage (GTDB taxonomy): Bacteria > Pseudomonadota > Gammaproteobacteria > Burkholderiales > Methylophilaceae > Methylotenera. The sequence continues at coordinate 6,415 of JAKQTB010000128.1, forward strand.
TTAACGTTTACAAGTTTTGCCTTCGCAGGTGAATTTGGTGACCACTGCACAACAGGCTTATCTAAGGGCT
>JAKQTB010000161.1 GCA_029569495.1 Pseudomonadota bacterium
ACCTGGTGATTGGCGGCCTGATAATTACACGGTAAAAAAAGGCGATACGCTGTATAGCATTGGCCTTGAGCTAGGTTATTACTATAAAGACATTGCCCAAGCCAATAATATTGGCGCGCCCTATCTGATTAAGGTTGGGCAGGTGTTAAACCTTGCTGCGTTGAAAGAAAAAGTTGTAGTGACTGAGGTAAAGCCTGAGGCGGCGACTGGCACACAACCTGACCCACAAGATCAGGATGGCGTGATTATCACGCCAATTGGCGCAGAAACTGCCAGCCCTAACGCCACCATCGAAAGCACCGAAACGCCAGCAGCCGTTGCAATTGTCGCCATCACTGAGCCAAAAGCGATTCGTGAACTGTATAGTGATGAAGCCCTTAAAAAGCCTCTGCCAACGCCAAAACCAATTACTGTAAAACCAAGCACACCCACTGAAGTAAAGCCTGACACCAAACCAGTAGAAGTAAAACCCACCGAAGCCAAACCAGCCGTGGCACCTACGCTAAAACCTGAAACAAAAACGACCGCTGAATCACCTGAAGATATGGAATGGTCATGGCCAACCAAGGGCAAAGTGGTTGGCAACTTTAGTGAAGCCGGTAACAAAGGCATTGATATTGCCGGCAGCCTTGGCCAAGCGATTACGGCGGCGGCGCCCGGCAAAGTGATTTACAGCGGCTCTGATTTACGCGGTTACGGTAAACTTGTCATTATTAAGCACAATGCCACGTATTTATCTGTGTACGCGCACAATAGCGCCATTTTGGTTAAAGAAGGCCAACAAATTGCACGCGGGCAAAAAATTGCCGAAATGGGCAACACCGATAGCAACACAGTAAAACTGCATTTTGAAATTCGCCGCCAAGGCAAATCGGTTGACCCAAGCAAGTATTTGGCCGCAAACTAGCGTTACAACTCAGGAGGCACTATGGCAAAAAATCCACGTGAAAAAGTTGACCCCAATAAATACTTAAAAAACAAAGATATACAAGCTGAAAGCAAACTCAGCGTTTTAATTGCCGTCATTAAAATGGGTTTGGTGCTGGCAGGCATTGCCGGCGTTGCGATGGAGTTTTTCCGCGATGGCGGCTGGTTAAAAACGGCCCTTAGTTGGCTGTTTGATAGCACCGAACACATGATGTTTATCCCCGTAATTATTTTTGCGATGTGGTTTCTCAACAAAATATTTAGCGCCGCAGGCAAAGGTGAAACCAAAAAAAGTGGCGACTTTCCCATGTATATCATGATGGCGATTGGCGCCTATTATATTTTTCTCTACCTCACCGCCGCATAGAGAATTTTTGTAGCGATTCAACTAACTAAACCGTCACTCCCGCGCAGGCGGGAATACAGTCAAGGCGGCAGTGACAAATGTCTAATTTGTTCAGACAAGGCAGGCATTCACATGGTCTGGATACCAGCCTACGCTGGTATGACGAATGAGAATAACTGACTTCATTTTCGGAATATTTAACGGAACTGCTGTCAATCAAGCCCAAAAACCCCCGAGAAAAAAACAATGCCCTGAAAGCCTTTATTCATAAGGCTCACAGGGCATCTAAAAAGGTTGCGGCTTAAATTTAAACTTTAATTCGCTTTTTTAGCCTCTTCTTTGTAATAAGCGCGCACGGGCGTCATATCAAAATCGCGCGCCCATTTAATAATTTCATCAAACGCTGGCGCGCCAATTTCACCTTGCTGCGCATGAATGCCGGCTTGCTCGCGAATCACCAAAATGCCTGGAATTTTTGTCACTTCAAAATACTCGGCAATTTCAGGCGCGGCTTCAGTATCGACCATGCCAAATAAAATATCCGGATTATTATTTGCTGCCGCCTCAAAAATCGGCGTGAATGAAACACATGGCTCGCACCACGGCGCCCAAAAATCAACAATCACAAACGGATTGTTCACAATCGTGTCTTTAAAGTTTTCTTTGGTAA
>JAKQTB010000190.1 GCA_029569495.1 Pseudomonadota bacterium
AGCCTTTATTTATAAGGCTTTCAGAGCATCGAAAAAGGTTGTGATTAAAAACGGGTTAAATTAAGTGTTTTTTAGGAACATTTCGGGTGTTGGAATTGCACCAGATGTTAGCGGTTTGGTGGCGTAATTTTATCAATGGTCGCGTCCGCTGCGCCCGTGCCAAAAGTAAGTGACACGGCTTCGCCGGTATGTAGCTGGTTGGCGTTGCTGATGATGTCGCCCGACTGATTTTGCACAAAGGCAAAGCCGCGCGTGAGCACTGCCTGCGGGTTAAGGTGCGCGAGGCTGTTTTTTAAGCGCAACAAGTGTTGCTGGTGGGTTTGTAATTGCCGTTGTAGGCTGAGCGCTAGGCGTAGTTTAAGTTGCGCCAATTGTTCTGTTTTATTGGCAATTTGTTGCGCGGGGGAGACTAATCTGCGCGCTAAAAAATCCAGCTGTTGTGCGTGCTGGTTAAGGGTTAGCTGCATTTGTTTGTGTAGCTGATTCTTTATGTTGGTCAGCTGGTTTTTAATGCTTTGTTGGTCTGCACACGCCAGTTCGGCGGCGGCCGTTGGCGTGGCAGCCCGAACGTCTGCCACAAAATCGCTCATGGTAAAGTCGGTTTCATGCCCCACCCCGCTAATGGTTGGAATGCTGCAATTGGCGATGGCGCGCGCGACAATTTCTTCGTTAAATTGCCATAAATCTTCAATACTGCCGCCACCGCGACAAATTATCAGTGTATCAACCTCAGCACGCTCATGCGCGGTGTTGATGGCTTGACTAATCATTTCAGCCGCACCTTTGCCTTGCACAGGTGTGGGGTAAATAATGACGGATATCGCAGGGTTGCGGCGTTTTAGCGTGGTAAGTACATCGCGTAGTGCGGCTGCATCGGGCGAGGTGACAATGCCAATTTTAGAGGGATGCTCAGGGATGGCTTGCTTGCGCGTTGCTTCAAATAAGCCTTCAGCGCTGAGTTTGGCTTTGAGCTTTTCAAAGGCTTCAAACAGCATGCCCAAACCGGCACGTTGTACAAATTCAACCGTGAGTTGAAAGTCACCCCGCGCTTCATACAGGGTGACCGTGGCACGCGCTTCAATTTTATCGCCCTCACGCGGAACAAAATCAACATAACTATTGCGGCCTTTAAACATCACACAGCGCACTTGCGCGCCTGCGTCTTTAAGCGAAAAATACCAGTGACCGCTGGCCGCACGCGTGAAGTTTGATACTTCGCCCGACACCCAAAACAGTGGAAAACTAATTTCTAGCACTTCGCGCGCTAAACGATTCAGTTCGGTAACGGTCAATACCTTTTGGTTAAGAAACAAACTAGGTTCTGTCATGGGGCTTTATCTATTACAATGTTTAATTGTTCGATTATAAGCGGGTTAAATGATGAAAATTGAAAAAATCACAAAATTCTTGCAAGGTAGAACCGGCTATCTTTTAGCCTTTATTGCAAGCTTTGGCTTGGTGGGTTTGGCGTTATGGATACAGACCAAATACAACTTGGACCCATGCCCATTGTGCATTACGCAACGCATTGTATTTATGGTGTTGGGCGTATGCTTTTTAGTGGCGGCAATTGTGAACCGTTACCCTAAATTTTTTGCAGGCGTGCAAGTGTTAACCGCGTTAGTGGGGGCAGGCTGGGCAAGCCGCCATTGGTGGATTCAAGCGCATAAAGAAACAATGATTGCGGATTGCGGTGTGGGTTTTGATTATATGTTTGAGAATTTTCCGCTGAAAAAAGCCTTGGGTTTGGTGTTTAAGGGCACGGGTGACTGCGCGGCCATTGATTGGACTTTTCTTAGCCTCACCATTCCGCAACTGGCCTTGATAGCATTTATCGGCATGGGCGTTTATGCGGTGTTGTTAGTTAAATTCAATCAAAAATAATATTGAGATATACATGTTTAAAACGTTAGACCAATTTGTGGGTAACACGCCGCTGGTGCAGCTGCAAAGAATGGGTGGAAATTCCAGCAATACCATTTTGTTAAAACTAGAAGGTAACAATCCAGCGGGTTCAGTGAAAGATAGGCCGGCACTCTCAATGATTGCGCGGGCTGAAGCGCGGGGTGACATTAAGCCAGGTGACACGCTGATTGAAGCCACGAGTGGTAATACGGGCATCGCACTTGCCATGGTGGCGGCCATGCGCGGCTATAAAATGGTGCTGGTCATGCCCGAAAATCAAAGTGTGGAGCGCCGCCAAAGCATGAGAGCCTACGGCGCAGAGCTTGTGTTGACGCCCAAAGACGGCAGCATGGAATTGGCACGTGATGTAGCCCTGAAAATGCAAGCGGAGGGCGAAGGCATTGTGCTCGACCAATTTGGCAATATGGATAACCCGCAGGCGCATTATGACGGCACTGGCCCAGAAATTTGGCGCGACACACAAGGCAAAGTCACACATTTTGTTTCCAGTATGGGCACCACTGGCACGATTATGGGTACGTCGCGCTATTTAAAAGAGCAAAATCCTGATATTAAAATTATTGGTGTGCAGCCAGAAGAGGGAGCGCAAATTCCCGGTATTCGCAAATGGCCAGAGGCCTATTTGCCTAAAATTTTTGATGCCAAACGTGTGGACGAACTCATTTTTGTGGGGCAAAAACAGGCGGAAGACGCCACGCGCAAACTAGCCACGATGGAAGGTATTTTTGCCGGAATTTCCAGCGGCGGCGCGCTTTATGCGGCGTTACAGCTTTCAAAACGGGTTGAAAATGCCACCATTGTGAGCATTGTGTGTGATCGTGGCGACCGCTATTTATCTACAGGCGTGTTCCCCGCATAATATGTGGCGGGTAGTGGTGACTTTGTTGTTGTGGGTGTTGCCGCAGCAGAGTTTTGCCATTAGCCGGGTTGAAATTCATGCGCAAACCATTACTTATGATCAACAGGCCACCGCGTACGATGCACATGCGACGATTGACCTCAAACACCACGCAGTGGTGGATGTTCAGGCAAAAAAAATTGAATACAGTCAATTTGAAGTGCGCAATGCACTGCTGCATTTAGATCATCAAGCCAACGCTAAAATCAGCGCTTCTGCAGAGGTAAAACAAAAGCAAGACAAACAATGGGCGAAGGCTAAATTGCTTTGTGTTGTGCCACAACGCTTACAAACAGACACATGGCATTGCGAAAGCGGGCAATATCAGGCAGCACAGATTGACTTACCCTTTAGCCTGCATTTAACGCCGCAGCCCAATGGTTTTAAAGCCAATCTCAATTTAAAAGAAGCCAATTTCAGTGATGAAGCAGGCCTGCATGCGGCTGAGAAGTTATCTGGCGATTTGGAACTTAACCTGACTAAAGAAGCACATGGCTATCGTTGGCAGAACACGCTGAATTGGGCTGGGGGTGAAATGTTTTGGCAGCCGTTTTATTTTAGTGGTGGCGGACACAGGCTAAGCGCGTCTGGCGTGTTGAATGAACATGCCGTGACGTTTGATGCATCAACGCTACACATCAAAAATGTGGGAGATATCGCATTTAGCGGGAAAGTTAGGCGTAGCGATTTTCATCTCATCACGCTTGATGCCGATATGCCTAACCTAGATTTAGGCGAAGCGTACCCAATGATTTTTAAGCCACTATTAGAAAAAACCGCTTTTAATAATGCGGATATCGGCGGTAAAGCGGCGCTAAAAGTTGCCGTGCGTGATGCGGAAATTAAAACTTTTGAGCTCAAACTGCATGACGTGAATATTGACGATAAAAATAAAAAATTTGCTTTTTACAACATTAATGCCCAACTGCCTTGGAGTTATGACGAAGCTAAAAAAGTGAGCCTCGCTTACAGTGGCGGCCATTTGCTGAATTTGCCGCTCGGGGCAGCCAATTTACATGCTGAGGTGAATCGCTATTCGCTGATATCGCCTAATCTAACGTTGCCTATTTTGGATGGCGCACTCAAACTTAGCGATGTTTCGGCCGCACGTATTGGTACCGATTGGTATTGGCATTTGCAGGCGCAATTGATTCCAGTATCCATGGCAGATTTTAGTCGCGCACTCAACTTACCTATTATGCAAGGAAAAGCCTCAGCTGAAATCCCTTTAGTAACTTATAGTGCAGGCAATTTAACAACGGATGGTGAAATGGTGTTAAATGTGTTTGATGGCACCGCGACGATTACCAATTTAACCATGCGAAATCCGCTTGGCATCGCACCAAGACTCAATGCGGACATTGCTTTGCGGAATTTGGACTTAGGCAACTTAACACGCACATTCAGCTTTGGTGCGATTGAAGGCAAGCTGGATGGTGATATTGACGACTTGCAGTTGCAAAACTGGAAGCCTGTCAAATTTGATGCGGAAGTGCATAGCAGCCCGGGCAAGTATCCTAAAAAAATCTCGCAACGGGCGGTAGAAAACATTTCAGCGCTTGGTGGCGCGGGTGCAGCAGCGGCCATACAACGTAGTTTTTTGCAATTTTTTAAGCAGTTTAATTACGAAAAAATAGGCTTAAGTTGCAAATTACGCAACGATATCTGTGAAATGAATGGCATTGCGTCAACGGATGGCGGGTATATCATCGTTAAAGGCAGTGGCATCCCTGCGATTACCGTGTTAGGGTACAATCATTCAGTGGGTTGGGGCGAGTTGTTGGCACGGGTAAAACGTGTGATTGACGGCAACACAAAGGCAGTTGTTAAGTAATTGAATTTAAAAAATAAATGCTTAGTAAAACTTAAGGATAACAAATGAAAAATTGGTTGATGGTAATAAGCATAGCGGCAATGTTGCCTGCTTGCGTAACAATTAATATTTACTTTCCGGCCGCAGCGGCCGAAAAAGCCGCAGACAAAATCATTGATGACGTTTGGCAACTCAAAAATGGTGAAAAACCAACTGTGAAAACGATTGAACCTAGTGCAGAACCAGCGCCTGCTGACTCAGCCAAGTAATTCACCTAACATAAGGATAAATCATGAAAAAAATTATATTGAGTTTAGTAATGCTATTGAGTGTTTTAATGGCGAGCCAGTTTGCGGTAGCTGCGGCGGATTTAGAAGTGAACACACCCCCCATCACTGCGATTAAAAGTAGCATGCAAGCACGTCATGGGCAGTTGGCAGGCTTTTACGCGAGCGGTGCGATTGGTTTAACAAAGGATGGCCTAATTGCAGTGAAAGATGCCACTGCCGTGCCGCTCAAAGACCGTGGAGCTTTAAACGGCTTGGTGTCCGCAGAAAATGCAGACCGTAAAAATTTATATAAAGAAATCGCCACCGCCAACGGCCACCCAGAGTGGCAAGGTGAGATTCAAAGCACCTTTGCCGGCCGCTGGATAGACAAAGCGCAAAGCGGTTGGTTTTATCAAGGTGCTGGTGGTTGGGCGCAAAAATAACTTTTTGAACAAAGGCTGCTTCGGTGGCCTTTGTTTTTTGTAACAGTTTTTTTGTAGTATGCTCTTAACTATGACACCCACCCTCGTATTCGACATTGAAACCATTCCCGATACCGCAGGCCTACGCACGCTACTAGATGTGCCTGCGCACGCCACTGATGAAGACATTGCTAATATCGCTTTTCATCACCGCCGCCAGCAAAATGGTAGTGAGTTTTTACCGCTACATCAGCATAAAATTTGCGCTATTTCATGTGCATTGCGTGAGGGTAACCATTTTAAAGTGTGGACATTGGGTGATGCCAACTCAACGGAAGCTGAGATTATTCAGCGCTTTTTTGATGGGATTGAAAAATACACGCCGCAGATTATCAGCTGGAATGGCGGTGGTTTTGATTTGCCGGTGCTGCATTATCGCGCCATGATTAACAAGGTACAAGCGCCGCGCTATTGGGATTTGGGCGAGGATGACAAAGAATTTAAGTGGAACAATTACATTAGTCGCTACCACACGCGCCATTTGGATTTAATGGATTTGCTCGCCATGTTTAACGGCCGCGCCAATGCGCCGTTGGATGAAATTGCCCAACTATGCGGTTTTCCGGGAAAATTGGGTATGGATGGCAGCAAGGTGTGGAACGCATACCTTGCCGGTGAAATTGAAGCAATTCGCAATTATTGCGAAACCGATGTGGCCAACACGCATTTGGTGTATTTGCGTTTTCAGTTAATGCGCGGGCACCTCACACCCGTCGCATATGAGGCAGAAGTTCACTTAGTGCGCGATACGCTTTTAAGTTATTCAGCACCGCATTGGGCAGAATTTTTGGCCGCGTGGAAGCCGTAAATATTTTACTAAACGGCAGGCAAAAAAATACTTTTTTAAGCTTATTTTAGCAACAACCTTTTTCGATGCTCTGGAAGCCTTATAAATAAAGGCTTGCAGAGCATAAAAATTTTCTCGAGCGTTTTTACGCGTGTTTGCACATATGTTTTGTATGCTAATTTAACCCATGATTCACTGCATTTTGCGTTAAAATCTCGCTTCAAATTTCACCACAGGTTTTGTCATGGCTCGTCGCTCCAGAAGTCGCAATCAAGCGCCCATTATTCCAGAAATCAAGTTTGCCACAATTGAGTCGCTTGACCAAGAAGGCCGTGGCGTGGCGCACGTAGAAGGTAAAACCGTTTTTATTGATGGTGCGCTGCCGCAAGAAAACGTCAGCTACCAATCCCATCATATCAAAGCCAGTTATGAAATTGCCAATGTGGTGCAAGTGCTGAAGCAATCAAATCAGCGTGTTACGCCCAAATGCCCACATTTTGGCTTGTGTGGTGGCTGTAAGTTGCAGCATCTGGATTTTGCCGCGCAAGTGGCAGCCAAGCAACGGCTGCTGGAAAATGATTTAAAACATATCGGTAAAGTAAAGCCCGACAATATATTACCGCCGCTCTTTGGCCCAACTTGGGGTTACCGTCACAAAGCGCGCTTGAGCGTGAAATATGTGGAGAAAAAACAGCGCGTATTGGTGGGTTTTAATGAAAAAGCCACGCGTTATGTAGCCGATATGAACTCGTGCGAGGTGTTGGTGCCTGAGGTGTCGCAGTTAATAGTGCCATTGCAGAATTTAATTGTGCAACTCAGCATCCGCGATAAACTGCCGCAAATTGAATTGGCGGTTGGTGAAAATCCTGCAAACGTGCGTGAAAGTGCCCACGTGATAGTGTTGATTTTGCGCATTATGGATGCGCTCAATGCGAATGACGAAGATTTGTTGAAAAGTTTTGCGGATGAACACCACGTACAAATTTGGACGCAGACCAAAGGCTCGGATACGATTAAGCCGTTTTATCCATTGAGTGCAGCGCAATTACAATATAGCCTGCCGGAGTTTGGCCTGACTTATCCTTTCAAGCCAAATGAATTTACCCAAGTAAACCCGCAAATTAACCAAGTGATGATACGCCGTGCTATGCAATTACTGGCGCCAAAAGCGGGCGAAAATATTGCTGATTTCTTTTGTGGCATCGGTAATTTTACTTTGCCGATTGCCAGAAGCGGCGCGCAAGTACTGGGTTTGGAAGGTTTGTCCAATTTGGTTGAACGTGCCAATGAAAGCGCTGTGTTGAATCAAATCCGCAACACGCAATTTGGCGTGGCCGATTTATTTAAAATGACGCCTGAGGCACTCACGCAATTAGGCCGTTTTGATAAATGGCTGGTGGATCCGCCGCGCGATGGTGCGTTTGAGCTGGTAAAAGCGTTGGATGCTAACAATCGCCCACAAAAAATCGTCTATGTGTCATGCAACCCAGCCACGCTGGCGCGTGATGCTGGTGTGCTGGTGAACGAAAAAGGCTATACGCTCATAGCGGCGGGTGTGATTAATATGTTCCCGCATACGGCGCATGTGGAATCTATCGCGCTGTTTGAGCTTACAGGAAAAACAGAATAAGTGTCTATGCGGGCGAATTACAGCGTTGCGCGGTACTCGCAACCTCGCTGTACATTATGTACTATCTCGGATGCTCCGTTCCGTGCGCCTTGTACTTCATCCCGCTCGACGACTTATTCTATGTTTCCTTAATTTAAAAACCAGTTAAGTATTACTGTTTTACATGAAACGGTCATCGTTTCGTCACAATTGGCGCGTAGTATCAATGGCATCCATTGATAAAAAAATCCTATGCCTTCAACTTTTCCGCCTTTGGAACTACTCAATCGTGACACCAGCATTCTGGCGTTTAACGAGCGCGTTCTAAGCCTTGCACAAAATGCAAATTATTCGCTGTTAGAACGTTTACGTTTTCTTTGCATTGTTTCTTCCAATTTGGATGAGTTTTTTGAAGTGCGTGCTGCCCCGCATGTTGAAGCCATGCGTGATGGCATTCGCCAAAGTGACATTAACGTGCAAAGTTATCAGGCAATTGCTGAAGATGCACATCTGTTAGTCGAGAAACAATATCAAATATTTAACGGTGAGTTAATGCCAGCGCTCGCCAAACAAGGTGTGCATTTGGTGTCGCATGGCGACCGCACGGCGGCGCAGCGCCGTTGGGTTTCAAGATACTTTGAATCTGATGTGCGTCCATTATTGGTGCCTGTTGCGCTTGATCCATCGCATCCGTTTCCGCAGGTGGCCAATAAATCACTGAATTTTATTGTTGCACTCAGTGGTCAGGATGCCTTTGGCCGCAGCAACAATATTGCGATTGTGCGCGTGCCTAGAGCATTGCCACGGCTGATTAAACTGCCAAAAAGTCTCAGTGATAAACAGCAGAAATTTGTTTCGTTATCGAGTGTAATCCGTGCGCACTTGGCCAGTTTATTTGATGGTCGCGAAGTGCTGAATTTCTCACAATTTAGAGTCACACGGCATTCAGATTTAGCGGTGGACGAAGAAGATGTTAAAAACCTGCGCACTGCTTTACGTAAAGGCTTGGTGCAACGAAATTTTGGCGATGCGGTTCGGCTTGAAGTATCGCATGCCTGCGATGAAAAACTGGCCAAGTTTTTATTACAGCAGTTTGATTTGCCCAAACAATCACTCTACCGCGTGAATGGTTTGGTGAATTTGGCCAGACTCATGCAATTGGCCGATTTGGCAGAAGGTAACCACCTAAAATTTAAGCCATTTGAGCCAAAAATAAGTCAGCTATTGGTACAAAACCAATCCATTTTTGGCCAGCTTAAACAACGCGACATTTTAATTCATCAGCCGTATGAAAGCTTTGAGTCGGTGATTGATTTTTTGCGTGAAGCGGTGAACGACCCTGACGTTGTATCAATTCAGCAAACGATTTATCGCACTGGCTCAGACCCACGCATGCTCAAACTATTGCAAGAGGCAGTGCGCCGTGGCAAAGAAGTGATGGCCGTGGTTGAGCTTAAAGCAAGGTTTGATGAAGAGGCCAATATCAACTGGGCTGAAGCCTTAGAATCCGTAGGCGCGCAGGTGGTGTATGGCATTGTGGGCTTAAAAACGCATGCCAAAATGTTGTTGGTGATGCGTCGTGAAGGTGTTGGTTTAAATGGAAGTACCAAGCTTACACATTACGGGCATGTGTCTACGGGCAACTATAACCCCCGCACCGCAAAGCTCTATACTGATGTCAGCATGCTTACGGCTTGTCCAAAAATCACCCGTGATATGGAGTATTTGTTCAGGCATATTGCCAGTCAGGTAAAGCTGCCGCGCTTACAAAAGCTGCTGGTGGCGCCATTTAATTTGCATCGGCAGATGCTTAGTAAAATTAAAAGTGCAGAGCTGGCGGCAAAAGCGGGTAAACAAGCGCATATAATTTTAAAAATGAACGCACTGACGGACGAAGCTTTGGTGGTCGCGTTGGTAAAAGCGGGTCGTGCTGGCGTGAATATTGATTTGATTATACGTGGTGCCTGTATTTTGCCAGTTGATGCACCAGGGCTGGAAGGACGCATTCGCGTACGTTCGATTATTGGTCGACTGTTGGAACACTCTCGCGTATTTTATTTTAACGTGCAGGATGTTGAGCAAATGTGGCTTTCAAGTGCTGATTGGATGAACCGCAACATGATGCGACGTGTCGAAATTGCCTGGCCGATTGTAGACGCTGAAAACCGGGCGCGGATTTTGCAAGAATGCTGTCGATTAAGTTTGGATGACACGCAAGATGCGTGGCAATTGTTAGCGGGTGGGGTGTATCAGCCAGTAGCAAGTTTGGCGCGAAAAAATCACGAGCATGCGTTTAGTGCACAACGCACGTTGATTCAACAATATGCAGAATAATTTTTAGTGAGTAAACATGGCAAATTTAATATGTTGGCGACATGCCGAAGCTGAAGTAGATAGCAAAACTGGCGCAGATATTGACCGCGAGCTGACAAAACAGGGCCGTAAAGATGCGGTCACTATTGCGAAATGGTTGCATCAACATTTGCCCGCCAATACTGAAGTGCTTTGCAGCCCGGCGCGTAGATGCTTAGAAACAGCAGCTGCATTGCAACGGTTTAACCGACATCAAAAAGTAACGATAGCCGAATATTTGAGCGTTGAGAATACGGTGGATAAGATTGCCAAACATGTGTTGAATGAAGATAGCAGCAGAACCATATTAATCATCGGCCATCAACCGAATCTTGGCCTATTAATAGCTCGGTTGCTTAAAATGGAGAATGAAGCCTGTGTGGTAAAAAAGGGTGCCGTGTGGTGGCTACGTCAGCGTCATGTTGATGATACCGTGCAAACTTATTTATTCACCGTACAGCACCCGGATTTTGTTTAAGATAAAACGGATGAGTTGATTTTTTAAAGCATTTATTTTTTCTTAGGTCTGCCCGTTTTAATGGTAGGCACTTTGCTTAACGCGGTTTTAAGGGCCGCATCACTTAGCGCTGTGAGTTGCATAATACCCGCACGTAATAATTCACTTTTCTTGGCAGGTGCGCCCAGTTTTGCTAAGCGCTCTTTTAATACATAAAGTTGCGCATATTCAGCTTTAGGAATGGTAAAGCTGTCGCGCTCCATTTTAGGTTTAGGAATTTTTTCTTTCACAGGCTTGGCTGCTTTTGGTGCTTTTTTAGCAGCTGATTTCGCCACAGGCGTTGTGGTTGCTGGTTTGACAGGGTTTGCCTTAACGGCTGTAGCTGTTTTTGCTACGGCTGGCTTTGCAGTGACAGGCTTGGCAGCTACTGGTTTTGTTGGTGCTATTTTAGCAACGGTTGTTTTGAGCGCTGCCGCTTGAATTGCATTGATTTTTGACATGAAAACCTCCTAATTAAACGATATAAACAGTTTATACCGTTTAATTAGGTTTGAGTATGAAATTTTTATGACAAATTACAGGTTTGCGCTAATGTCAAAACGCCAGTTAATTTTTAGCCAAGCCAAGCGCTCTTCTTCAAGCAAGTAATAAGATTGCGGAAATTTATCTGGCCACGATGGTGGCAAACTTAATACGATATGGCCGTTTAAAAAGCGCAGTTGAAAACCGCGTAAGTTCGGTTTTTTTCTTGCGTGACACAATATAATGCTCAGTCGTAAGCACACTAATTGCATGACAAAAATGCGGTCTGAAAAGTCTGCTTCCAAGCGTTTTAACTTTTCTTTTTGGCCTAAAATCAGCAGGCTCAGGCAATGCAATTCATGTTGCGAAAACCCTGCTGGTTCGGTGTGCTCAAGAATATAAGCGCCGTGCAAATGCGCGTCTATCGGTGAAACAATGCTGCCGATTTCATGCAGCATTGCCACCCAATGCAGTTTACGCGCATGCGCCTGCTGTTCTCCAGATTCAAACTGAATATCTGCGCTGATTTTATCAAATAAGGTATCGGCAACCTCCGCCACCGTATTGGCATGCGTTTCATCCACATCAAATTTGCGCGCCAAGCGCAGCACCGAGGCATTGCGGATATCAAGCATGGCATTTTCCCGCGCAACCATGTCGTAGAGTAGGCCGTGCCTGAGCGCACCTTTGGCCACGTGTAAGGTTTCAATTTGAAAATAATCAAAGATGCCGATGAGTATTGCCAATCCACCTGCGATAACGGGTTTGCGGTCTTCTTTAAGTCCAAGCAATTTTAATTTTTCAACATGTTTGGTGTTCAGTAATTCTTCACGTAACCAATGCAAACCTTCTTTAGTCACCGTGTCTATCGGCCTGCCGTATTGCACTAACACATCTGCCACGGCGCCGACGGTGCCTGACGCGCCGTAAGCCACGTCCCACTGTTGCGGGTTAAAGTGTGCGCCTAGCGTTTCAAAAATGGATTCAGCCGCAATCTCAGCGCGAGTAAAAGCTTTTTCTGTGAATTCTCCACTGGCAAAATGCTTCAGTGACCATGCCACCGAACCCACATGAAGCGACGCCGTGTGCTGCGCGGTAAAGCCTTGGCCTAAAATAAATTCAGTCGAGCGCCCGCCAATGTCAATCACCAAACGCTTTTCATTTGACTGCGGTAAAAAGCGGCTGACGCCTTGGTAAATCAGGCGCGCTTCTTCTACGCCAGAAATCACTTCCACATCAAACCCCAGCGTTTTTTTAGCGAGTTTGGTAAACACTTCGCGGTTGTTGGCCTCGCGCAAGGTTTGCGTGGCCACCGCGCGCACATGTGCGGCATCAAAGCCTTTTAAGCGTTCGCCAAATCTGGCCAGGCATTTCAGGCCGCGCTCAATGGCTTCAGGCGTCAGGTTGCGGTCTTCGTCTAAACCTCCACCTTGGCGCACGGCTTCTTTTAAGTATTCAACACGTTCAATATGGCCGCTATCGAGCCGGCCGATTTCCAGCCGAAAGCTATTTGAACCCAAGTCGATGGCTGCGAGCAGACTTTTGTCTGCGGGAATAGGTGTGTGGTTTTCCATAATGGGCAATCTGTGCGTAAAGTAAAACAATAATATTGTTTATATTGCCATTATAGTTTGAAATTTTAGTGACAATTGAAAATAAAACTGAGAGAAGTTAGGCTGAATGTTAAGCGCGATTATTTTGAGACATACACTTTCATAAAAATGCTGATTTTCCCCTGATTTTACATACAACCTTCTGCACTGCCCTGTGAGCCTTATAAATAAAGGCTTGCAGGGCAGTAAAATTCTCTCGGCGTATTTAAAGCAAAAATTTATATTGTTTTGGTGCTTGAAAAACGCGCGTTTAATCCCCATTCAAAATTTATTGTTTTAATCACTTTATTTTAGGAGCTTAATTTATGTCCGCAGAGACTGCACAATCTGAAATTCAACCAAAACAATCGATGGCTTTTCAAGCTGAGGTTAAACAATTACTTCAATTGATGATTCACTCGTTGTACAGCAACAAAGAAATTGTGTTGCGCGAATTGATTTCTAACGCCTCTGACGCCGCAGATAAATTACGCTTTGAAGCCATCAGTAATGGTGCGCTGTATGAAAATGACAGCGAATTGAAAATCCGCGTGGCGTTTGATAAAACCGCACGCACCGTGACCATTTCAGATAATGGCATTGGCATGAGCCGCGATGAAGTGATTGCCAATATCGGCACCATTGCAAAATCAGGCACGAAAGAATTTTTTAACGCATTGTCTGGCGACCAAGCCAAAGATGCGAATTTGATTGGCCAATTCGGCGTAGGCTTTTATTCCGCGTTTATTATTGCCGATAAAGTGAGCCTTACCACGCGCCGTGCGGGTAGCTCAGAAGCAGTGCGTTGGGAGTCGAGCGGTGAGGGCGACTTTACCATTGAGCCAGCAGAAAAAGCCAGCCGTGGTACCGACATTGTGCTGCACTTGCGTGAAAATGAGGATGAATTTTTAAGCGATTGGAAATTAAAAACTATCATCCGCAAATATTCTGACCACATTACCTTGCCGATTGTGATGAAAAAATCGGAGTGGAAAGATGGCGCAGAAGTGCCCACCGATGAAGATGAAACTGTCAATAAAGCCTCGGCCTTATGGGCGAGAGCCAAAAACGATATTACTGAAGAAGAGTATCAAGAGTTTTACAAACACGTTTCGCACGATTTTGAAAACCCACTGGCTTATACGCACAGCCGCGTTGAAGGCAAGCAGGAATACATTTCGCTGTTATATATTCCAGGCAAAGCGCCGTTTGATTTGTATGACCGCGATCGCCGCCATGGCATTAAACTGTACGTGAAACGCGTGTTTATTATGGAAGATGCCGAAAAACTCATGCCGCAATATCTGCGCTTTGTGCGCGGCGTGATAGATACGTCTGACTTGCCGTTGAACGTTTCGCGCGAGATTTTGCAATCGAGCCGCGATGTGGATGCGATTAAAGCCGGCTCTGTGAAAAAAGTACTGGGGTTACTTGAAGATTTAGCCGAAAACAAACCTGAAGATTACGCAAAATTCTATGCGGAATTTGGCCGAGTGCTGAAAGAAGGCCCGGGCGAAGATTTTGCCAATAAAGACAAAATCGCTGGCTTACTGCGTTTTGCTTCCACCAAGGCCGATACTGATGTGCAGGATGTTTCACTCAAAGAATACATCGCGCGCATGCAGCCTGAACAAGAGCTGATTTACTACATCACGGCAGATAGTTTTGCCGCTGCACAACACAGCCCGCACTTAGAGATTTTCCGCAAAAAAGGCATTGAAGTGTTGCTTATGTCAGATAGAGTGGACGAATGGTTGCTTGGCAGCCTGACCGAGTTTGAAGGCAAAAAATTGCAGTCCATCGCCAAAGGTGATTTGGATTTAGGCAAGCTTGAATCTGATACCGAAAAAGAGATTCAGAAGAAAATTGAAGAAGAGGCGAAATCACTGGTTGAGAAAATTAAAAATGCGCTGGGCGAGCAAGTGAAAGACGTGCGCGTGACGCACCGCCTGACTGACTCACCTGCGTGTTTGGTGAGTGATGCACATGATTTATCGGGCAATTTGGCACGTATGCTTAAAGCCGCTGGCCAAAAAGCGCCAGAATCCAAACCGATTTTAGAAATTAACCCAACGCATAAATTGGTGAAACGTTTAGAAGGTGAAACGGCCGAAGCTTTGTTTGGTGATTTGGCGCATGTGCTGTTTGACCAAGCCTTGCTGGCAGAAGGCGGCCAGTTGGATGACCCCGCCAGCTTTGTGAAGCGGATGAACAGCTTGATAAGCTAATCTGATTTTTATAAAAAATTATTATAGGGTGAAATGCTTGGCTGCATTTCACCCTATTTTTTTGGAAAAAATAGATTAATAGAGACTTTTGCACGAAGTATTCTTGACCTGAACCCTATCAATTTAGTCATTCCGGCGCAGGCCGGAATCCAGACAGGTTTCATGGTTAGCCGAGATGGCACGAGCCAGGATAAATTTTTACTCGCATTGTAAAACCCTAGATTGCATTAAATTTTTTGCATTACATTCATGAAATGACTACTCTAAATATCAACCTTGCCTAGATTCCGGCCTGCGCCGTAATGACAGTTTTTTTGATATTGTTGTTAAAAATTATAACAATCTTTAGTTTTGTGCAAAACGCTCTAAAAATCTAGCCATTAAAAATGGCATAAAAGCCCTTAAAAACGCCCGAGAAAAAATTAATGCGCTGTAAGCCTTTATTTACAAGGCTTCTAGAGCATCGAAAAAGGTTGTGTTTAAAAAATCGTTCAAAAACACATCAAATTCAAGCATTTATTTTTGGTTTTAGCAGTCGCCATGCGTGTTGCGTTTAGGCAACTTTATATCCTTGCGTAGCATCGTATTTTCGGTCGCAACCAATCAGGCCATTTATAGGTGGCCTGTTTTTTGCTAGAATAGCAGTTGAAAATTAATTTTTATTTTGCATCTCAAGGCCACGAATGAAAACTCCAGCAAAACCATCTGAAAAAGCCGTTGCTAAACCTAAAGCGGCAACTAAAGCAAAAACCGATACCGGCGCGGCAGCTAAACCAAAAAAAACTGCCAAGGCAAAGCGCGTATTGCCTAAGCTCTCGCCAGTAGACCAAGCGTTACAGAACCATTTAATTTTTTCTAGCTTTAAAACCAACGATGCGGCTACCCCGCGCGATTGGTACGATGCGGCCAGCTATACGGTGCGCGACCACGTGGTAGCGCGCTGGATTAAAACTGCGGAAGCCTATTACGAAAAAGACCCAAAACGTGTGTATTACCTCTCATTAGAGTTTTTAATGGGGCGTATGTTGAGTAATGCCGCACTGAATTTGGGCATTCAAGATGAATTGAAAGACGGCTTGGCAAGTTTAGGCCGCGAGATGGAAAATACCGTAGAGATGGAGACCGATGCGGCACTGGGCAATGGTGGCTTAGGTCGTTTGGCAGCTTGTTTTGTTGATTCCATGGCAACGATGGATATACCTGCGACAGGCTACGGCATCCGCTATGAATATGGCATGTTCAGACAAAGTATTGAAAATGGTCAACAAGTAGAAAACCCTGATAATTGGCTGCGCTATGGCAATATCTGGGAGTTTCAGCGCCCTGAAGCCACTTACAATATCCGCTTTTATGGCCACGTGGTGAAATACGCCGATGAACATGGTGAAACACAGCATTGGGTAGATGGCGAACATGTGGTGGCAATGGCCTACGATGTGCCCGTGCCAGGCTATGGTACTGAAACCGTGAACAGCCTGCGTTTATGGTCAGCCAAAGCCGCGCGCGAGTTTGATTTGCGCCACTTTAACGACGGTGACTATGAAAAAGCCGTCGCCGAGCGTAACGAAACAGAAAGCATTTCAAAAGTGTTGTACCCGAACGATACCTCTGTTTTGGGTAAAGAACTGCGTTTAAAACAGCAGTATTTCTTCGTTTCAGCCTCTATTCAAGACATTTTGCGCCGCTTTTTAAGCACCAATGAAATGAAAAAACAGGCCGACTGGAAACTGTTGCCAGAAAAAGTAGCCATTCAACTCAATGACACGCACCCATCAATTGGCGTGGCTGAAATGATGTATCAATTGGTTGATGTGCATGGTTTGCCATGGGCATTTGCGTGGGAACTGACTGGCAAGATTTTCGCCTACACCAACCACACCTTGATGCCAGAAGCGCTGGAAACATGGTCGGTTGATTTGTTCGGCCGCCTGTTGCCGCGCCATTTAGAAATCATCTATAAAATCAACCATGAGTTCTTGCACATGGTCAATCATCATTTTCCGGGCGATGTTGATTTGCTTGCCCGCGTGTCGATTATTGATGAGTCGCACGGCCGCCGTGTACGCATGGCGCACTTGGCAGTGGTGGGTTCGCACACCGTGAATGGTGTAGCCGCACTGCACAGTGAGTTGTTGAAGCAACATTTATTTGCCGATTTTGACCGCATTTATCCAGGAAAATTAACCAATGTCACAAACGGTATTACACCGCGCCGCTGGTTAAATCAGGCCAACCCGGGCTTAACCGCGCTGATTGAAAAAGCCATCGGCGCAGGCTTTAAAAAAGACCTGACGCAAATCAAAAAAATCACACCGTTAGCCAACGATGCCGCGTTTAGAAAAGCATTTGCCGCGGTAAAACAAGCCAATAAAGCCCGCTTGGCCGCAAAAATCGAGCAAAAAACCGGCGTAAAACTTAACGTAAATAGCCTGTTTGATGTGCAAATTAAACGTATTCACGAATACAAACGCCAGTTGCTCAATGTATTGCACGTCATTACTTTATACAATCGCATTCGCCGTGGCGAAAAAACCACGCCGCGCACCGTGATTTTTGGCGGTAAAGCAGCGCCGGGCTATTGGATGGCGAAGCAAATCATTCGGTTGATTAACGATGTGGCGCAAATCATCAATGACGATCCACACGTAGGCGACCAACTTAAAGTGGTGTTCTACCCGAACTATGAAGTCTCGGCGGCTGAAATTCTGTTCCCGGGCAGTGATTTGTCTGAGCAAATTTCTACCGCAGGCACCGAGGCCAGCGGCACTGGCAACATGAAAATGGCCTTAAACGGCGCGTTGACAATAGGTACGCTTGATGGCGCTAACGTAGAAATTCTTGAAGAAGTTGGCCATGAAAACATCTTTATTTTTGGCCTGACCACCCCGCAAGTGGCTGAAATTAAAACCAACGGCTACCACCCACGCGCGTTCTACGAAAGCAACCCAGCGCTAAAAGAAGTGATTGATATGATTGCGAACGGTTTCTTCTCGGTTGAAGAGCCTAATCGCTATCAAGCCATTGTTGATAACTTATTGAATAATGACCAATATTTACTATTGGCCGATTACGCTAGCTATATTGAAACGCAAGATAAAGTTTCCAGCGTGTACCAAGACCAAGATCAATGGACGCGCATGGCGATTTTAAATGTGGCGAATATGGCCAAGTTTTCAAGTGACCGCTCCATCAGCGATTACGCGAATAATATTTGGAAAGTAAAAGTTTAAGTGATTAACTTTAAGTGATTCACGTTAAGGGTTTAATTTTAAGTTCAAATGCTTTAATTTAAACGTTTAAATTAAGTCAAAATCATTAGCAACCTTTTTCGCTGCCCTGCGAGCCTTATAAATAAAGGCTCGCAGGGCAGCGTTTTTTTCTCGGGCGATTTTAAGTGGTTTTAGATGCGTTTTTAAGGCAAATTAATCACCTAGTTTTCTCATAAGTTTTCTCATAAGTTTTCTCATAAAAAATCTCAATAAAAATTGATTTTGGCTTCTTCTTGCGCACCCACTAAACCACAAGGCAATTTGTTTTCAGCGTTGCCGTTGCGCTCAATCGGTTTAATTTCAAATTTTGACATTAAATTTTGCATGGCTTTTGCGTAAACTTTTTGAATATGCAATTGCGTGGCATGGTTCACGCTTAAAAATCCCTGCTGTTGTGCCTCGCCCACGTATGTGCCAAGCACATTGCCACCACCAGAAAACACCGTTGCAACAAGCCTGCCGTGATAAACGCGCATTTGCGGGTTGTAAAATAAGCTGGGTTTAATGCGAATAATCGTATCAGCCGTTTCGTTGGCTTTGCACATACTGATGTCTGGCAATTTTTCTTTAAGCGCTTCAAACGCAATTGGCTCCACCAGCGGCCCTTGCTCAAACCAATAATCATAATATGGGTGCAGCAAGCGCACGCTATGGCTGTAGTCATTGGCACTAATATATAGCAAACTGTTCGGGCTGGCCGCCGCCATGCTGGGGATGCTGGATAATGCCAAAATAATGATACAAGTTTTTGTTTTTAAATAATTTTTCATCGTAATCTCCAATCGTTGACATACTGTGCGTTGTCAACAAGGCATCAGGCTGATGCGTTAACCACTCGCGTTGATTTTCACCCAATTTTTGGCTTCTGTAAACTTGATAAGTTCAAGTTCATGCTTTGCCTGAATGGATGTGAATGAAGCACAAACGTAAATTATCATTACCAGCATGCAAAAGAATATATTTAGGGTTATGCTAACGCCTGCAACCTCATTCATTGGAGAAGAAAAATGCATCAATTTTTTACAAAATCTTTTATAACAAAAAATAGTTTAGCTACTTTAGGCTTTATTTTTTTCGCAACGCAAGCCAATGCGCTAGGCGTGAGCGATTTAACCAACACCGAAGCCAGCGGCGGCCTTAAAGAAGCCCTCACACAAGGCGTAGGCAAAGCTATCAGCACACTTGGTGCTGCAGATGGCTTTTTAGGCAACAAAGAAGTCAAAATTCCGTTACCTAGTTCGCTCAAAAAAATTGAAAAAGGCATGAAGTTAATGGGCATGGGCAAACAATCAGACGAATTGATTTTAAAAATGAACCGCGCTGCCGAAGCCGCCGTGCCAGAAGCTAAAACCTTACTGGTGGATTCGATTAAAAAAATGACCGTGGCCGATGCCAAAGCCATTTTAACTGGCCCAAATGATGCCGCCACGCAATACTTTAAAAAAACCACCTCAGAGCAAATGGCCGCTAAATTTTTACCGATTGTAGAAAAAGCCACCGCCAACGTGCAGTTGGCAGATAGCTACAATAAATATGCTGAAATGGGCAGTAAATTTGGCGTGGTGAAAAAAGAAGACGCGAATATTAACCAATACGTGACTAAAAAAGCCTTAGATGGCGTGTATTTGATGATTGCCAAAGAAGAAGCGGCGATTCGCCAAGACCCAGTAGGGCAAGCAAGTAGTTTGTTGAAGAAGGTGTTTGGGGCGTTGGGTAAGTAAATTGCTAGTTGTAGGGAGTCAATGGAGTCTGCCCCGATTGACTTGATAAAGATTAATCATGGTGAATTAATTTTAGACTGCCCACAATTGTCTCTTTATCGTCATCTCTCTTCAATGCTCTGGAAGCCTTTACTTACAAGGCTTCCAGAGACTTAAATTTCTCTCGGGCGTAAATCCTCTAAAAATTTCCTTGAAATTTTCGGCGGCGCACCATAAAACCAATCAAGCCTAATCCCATTAGTAGCATGGCGTAAGTTTCTGGTTCTGGAACAGCGGCAATTGTTGTAATCCTTAAATAGGCAGGTTCACCACCTTCTGCGCTTGCAAAAGTGAACCCTGAGTAACCAGTATAAGTGAAGGCATAGCTAGCTGTTGAGGGAGAACTACCAAACTGTCCCTTAAAGTTGTCCGTAACATCAAAGGATTTCCAGCCAGTACCGTTACTATTTAGCACTGGAAGTCCATTGCTGAGAGTGGCTACATCATTTCTACCCTCAGTCGAGATGCTTAGAATGTTAAAGTTAAGCGATGCGGAGACAATGTCTGCAAGCAGAACAGAGCTAATAGATGCTAAGTCGAAACTTAAAGCCGTATTCGCAGAATTGCCGTTTCCAGGTTCATAACTATGATAAACCTGATTAGGATTGGCGCCCACCTCAGAATAGGAGCCACTTCCAAACCAGCCCCAATACCGATGACTAACTACGTCTCCAGCTGCAGTTACAGAGATATCATAAACTGCTGCGGATGCCGGCGCTGCCGCCCAAAAAAATGACATGGATACTAATGCTGTTGTTAAAAGCGCTCTTACTTTCATGATGACTACCTTCTTTCATTTGATTAACTTAAAATTCGCTATATATTGAATTCGCTCGCCATTCAAACCCAGCATATAGTGTCAATTTACGCTTGCAGTTAAATTAAAGTTTGATATTTATCAATAGTTGGTTGTGTCTGCGTTCACCCGTTTGGGCCATAGGTCTTTAGCGAGGAATTAAAAACGTATTTCAGCGCAATAAATAACTCTCGTTCGGCATATTATGTTTCACTAAAATAGAATAGAAGATAGACCACGCTAATTATTGCAATTAGCCCGCGTAGGGCGGAATAGCTTGCGTATTCCGCTGTAAGAAAACTATTTATTATGGATTGACTCTTCCGATTTCGCCTCTAGGCGAGTTACTTTATTTTGCTTGTCCTAAATAAAGTAACCAAACAAAAAGACACCCCCTATCGCTTTTTCCCTACATTTCACTTATTGCTGGGCGACAATCGGAAACTCGCTTACGCTCTTAAGACCGCAAGGGTCTTCCCCAACCTCGCTAAGTGCTAAAGCACTAAGTCGGTTGTGACAGCCGCTTACCGAAATCCTCCCAAAATCAGCACAATCTCAGGCGCGGTAGCAGGGGAATTTAAATTCAAAATCGCAGTTGAATTTACACTTATTTTTTCTCGGACTTGAACGCGTCAAAAATAACGTTTTTTATAGCCGTCATTCGTTGTATTTTTTCGGCTGAAATGGCGCTAATCTGTTAAAATTTCGGCTTAAATAAACCTTTGAATTTTTGCCCGATATTCCATGAGCCAATCTAACGCTAACCCTCAAATGCTTTGCCTGCGTGGCAGCGCTGCTTTATCTCAGTTTCGTATTGATAAGATTCAGTCGCAACTCAGTCACCACTCGAACATCAAGCATTTGTATGCGGAGTTTCGTCATTTTATTTGGGTTGAAAATAAGGGCGCGGAGGTTGCCTTAAGCGCTGCGCAACAAGAGACGCTAAAGCAGATTCTGACTTACGGGCCGACCTTGCAAGCTGAAGACCCGCAAGGCGAATTGCTGGTGGTGATTCCGCGCATTGGCACCATTTCACCTTGGGCATCGCGTGCCACCGATATTGTGCAGCATTGCGGCTTAGAGAGTGTGCAACGGGTCGAGCGCGGTATTGCGTATTTTGTGCAAACTAAAAATGGTGAAAAATTAACGCAAGACGAGCGTAAAGCGTTGTTACCGCTGATTCATGACCGCATGACTGAAACGGTGATTGCGAACTTGGATGATGCGGCCAAGTTGTACCACACTGATACGCCCAAGCCACTAAGCACAGTGGATATTCTGCAAGGTGGCAAGGCAGCATTGGTGCAGGCCAATAGTGAGATGGGTTTGGCGCTGTCACCCGATGAAGTGGATTATCTGTTTGAAAACTTTAGCAAAATTCAGCGTAACCCCACTGACGTTGAGTTGATGATGTTCGCACAGGCGAACTCTGAGCATTGTCGCCACAAAATCTTTAATGCTGATTGGGTGATTGATGGTGTGCAGCAAGAGTTTTCACTGTTCGGCATGATACGCAACACACATAAACTCAACCCCGGCAATACAGTGGTGGCGTATTCTGACAACTCTTCGATTGTTGAAGGCCAAAACGTAGGCGGAAAAACCAAGCGTTTTTACCCGCGTGAAGATGGCGCATATGGTTTTTTTGAAGAAGAAATGCATTATTTAATGAAGGTAGAAACGCATAATCACCCGACAGCGATTTCACCTTTTGCAGGGGCTGCCACAGGTGCGGGCGGTGAGATTCGCGATGAAGGCGCAACGGGCAGTGGCTCAAAACCGAAAGCGGGTTTAACAGGGTTTTCAGTATCGAACTTAAATATCCCAAATTTTCAACAGCCGTGGGAATCGAATGATTACGGTCGCCCAAGCCGCATTGCTTCACCCCTGCAAATTATGATCGATGGCCCTTTGGGTGGCGCGGCGTATAACAATGAATTTGGCCGCCCGAATATCGCGGGTTATTTCCGTACATTTGAATTAGAAGCAAATAATGAAGTGCGCGGCTATCATAAGCCGATTATGTTGGCGGGTGGATTGGGCAACATTTCTGCCAAACATTCTAAAAAGAATCCGATTCCAGCAGGTGCGGCGTTAGTGCAACTGGGCGGCCCAGCGATGTTGATTGGCCTTGGCGGTAGCGCGGCTTCGAGTATGGACACCGGCTCAAACGTCGAGAATTTAGATTTTGATTCCGTACAACGCGGCAACCCAGAATTAGAGCGCCGTGCGCAAGAAGTCATCGACCGTTGCTGGCAACTCGGTGACAAAAACCCTATTTTGAGCATTCATGATGTGGGTGCGGGCGGTATTTCAAATGCTTTCCCTGAATTGGTGAACGATGCTGGCGTGGGCGCGGCTTTTCAATTACGCGATGTGCATAATGAAGAACCAGGCATGTCACCACGCGAATTGTGGAGTAACGAAGCGCAAGAGCGTTATGTGATGGCGATTGCACAAGAAGATTTACCGCGCTTTAAAGAAATTTGCGAGCGCGAACGTTGCCCGTTTGCCGTGGTGGGCGTGGCGACTGAAGAACGTCACTTAACGGTGGCAGATAGCTATTTTGGCAATAAACCCGTTGATATGGAAATGTCAGTGTTACTTGGTAAGCCGCCAAAAATGACGCGCGATGTGAAAAGCATTCACAAAACCTTTACTGAGTTTGATACCAGCAAAATTGATTTAAAAGACGCCGCCGCGCGCGTGTTGCGCTTGCCGGGTGTGGCGGATAAAACTTTCTTGATTACTATTGGCGACCGCTCAGTCACAGGCTTAGTCGCGCGCGAGCAGATGGTCGGCCCATGGCAAGTGCCCGTGGCGGATGTGGCCGTGACGCTGGCAGGCTATGAAACCTATGTGGGTGAAGCCTTTGCCATTGGTGAAAAAGCACCGTTAGCCTTAATCAACGCGCCAGCATCAGGTCGCATGGCGATAGGCGAGGCCATTACCAATATTGCCGCCTGTTTAATTGATGATTTAAGTAACTTGAAACTCTCTGCCAATTGGATGGCGCCAGCAGGCCATGCAGGGGAAGATGCTGCTTTGTATGAAACGGTCAAGGCAGTCGGCATCGAGCTATGCCCGCAATTGGGTGTGAGCATCCCCGTGGGTAAAGATTCCATGTCAATGAAGACGGTATGGGATGATAAAGGGGAAAAGAAAGCGGTCACTTCACCTATTTCGTTGGTGGTGACAGCATTTGCCACCACGCCAGATGCACGTACAACGCTGACGCCGCAATTAAAAACCGACGTTGCAACTAAGCTGATTTTAATTGACTTAGGCGCAGGCAAAAACCGCTTGGGCGGCTCAAGTTTGGCGCAAGTGTATAGCGCGGTGGGTGATGTGGCGCCCGATGTGGATGATGCTTTGCTCCTCAAACATTTCTTTAATACCATTCAAAGTTTAAACAAAGCTGGTAAGTTGCTGGCGTATCACGACCGTTCAGATGGTGGTTTATTGACTACTTTGGTTGAAATGGCCTTTGCTGGGCGTTGCGGCTTAAATGTCGATATTTCAGCGTTGCAGGGCGATGCTGTAAGTGCACTTTATAACGAAGAGCTTGGCGCGGTGATTCAAGTGAGTGCTGCAGAAGCTAACGAAGTTTTAGGGCAACTCAAACTCGCATTAAGCTCTAATGCTTACATCATTGGTGAAGTGGCGGCTGGCAACAGTATTGAAATTGCGCAGCATGGCAAAGTGATTTTTAGCGATACGCGTGTAAACTTGCATCGCATTTGGTCTGAAACCACCTACCACATGCAAAGTCTGCGCGACAACCCAGTATGTACACAGCAAGAATATGACCGTATTTTAGACGAGCAAGACCGCGGTTTATTTGCTGAACTGACGTTTGACCCAAGTGAAAATATTGCTGCACCTTATATTTCAACGGGTACACGCCCAAAAATGGCCATACTGCGTGAGCAGGGTGTGAATGGCCATGTTGAAATGGCTGTTGCATTTGATCGTGCAGGTTTTGCAACGTTTGACGTGCATATGAGCGATATTATTGCTGGCCGTGTTTCATTGCAAGATTTTGCGGGCTTTGTCGCTTGTGGCGGGTTTTCTTACGGTGATGTGCTGGGCGCGGGTGAAGGTTGGGCGAAGTCTATTTTATTTAACAACCGCGCGCGCGATGAATTCTCTGCATTTTTTAACCGTGCTGATAGCTTTGCACTTGGCGTATGTAACGGTTGCCAAATGATGAGTAATTTACATAGCATTATTCCTGGCGCGCAACATTGGCCGCATTTTGTAAAAAATAAATCTGAGCAATTTGAAGCCAGATTGGCTATGGTCGAGGTATTGGAATCGCCATCTTTGTTCTTTAGCGGCATGGCAGGCAGTAAAATGCCAATTGCGGTTGCACATGGTGAAGGCTTTACGGAATTTTCTGGTGAAAGCGCGGTCAATGACGTGCTGGCTAAAAATTTAGTGACAATGCGCTTTATTGATAGTGCGTCAACGCCAACGGTTCGTTACCCGTTTAATCCAAACGGTTCGCCGCAAGGGATTACAGGTTTAACCAGCACAGATGGACGTTTTAGTATTATGATGCCACATTCTGAACGGGTCATTCGCAATGTACAGAACACCTGGCAACGCTGTGGTGATGCTGAAGATGGCGCTTGGTTAAGAATGTTTAGAAATGCTAGAAAATATATCGCTTAATCGCATGATTTTGGTAGGATGGCTAGGTAAGATGATTAGGTAGTATGTAGTGTTGTAAGTCAATTAACTTGGAGATAAAGAAATATGAAATTAATTAGTGCAATGTTGGCGGTGCTAGCCTTAAGTTTTTCAATGAACGCGATGGCGTTATCTGATGATGATACGCTGGAATTTGTGAATGCCATTACCGAGGGCAATCTCAAAGTGGTCAAAAAATTTGTTGAGGCTGAACCTGCTGACGTGAATTACAAATCATTTGCTTGGTCTCCTATTCAAATGGCCGCTAATAAAGGCCAAATTGAAGTGGCAAAATATTTAATCAGTAAAGGTGCAGAGCTTGATTACGTGCATCCGCTCTCTAAAAACACAGCATTTCATTTGGCGGCGTTTGGCAACCACAGAGAAATGGCCACTTTGCTGGCAAAAAGCGGCGCTGATGTGAACAAAAAACTAAAAGCCAATGTTTCACTATTACGCCCATTTCAAGATGCCAATAACACCGATATGATTGCGTTTTTAACAGGGTTAGGTGTTAAAGATGACGGCTGTAAAGACGTTAAATGCTTTGAAGAACCCGATTAATCGGCAATATGTGACTTTGGTCACGAATAATTTGTATTAAACGTTTAGAATGATGTTCATTGAATTCAGGTGAACATCATGCATCACAATAAACTTCAAAAAATTTTCATCGCACTCATCGCATCCTCAGTGATTTGGCCTTTATTGGCACAAACTGCTGAGGATGTTGTTGTTTCTGCGGCACAAAATTCAGACTTACATGCAAGGGTGTTGGCAGCCTCGTGTGCAGCATGTCATGGCACCAATGGCAATGCAGTCACGGGTAGCAACGAGAATAGAAACGCGATTCTCGCGGGGCGAGATGCCAATGATTTCACCACAATTATGCTTGGCTTTAAAGATGGCAGCCGCGAAGCGACGGTGATGCATCATCACGCAAAAGGCTTGACTGAAGATGAAATCAGGCAGCTCGCCGTGTATTTTTCAAAGCAAAAACCGACAGGCGCGGTGCTTTTGAAGCCGCAAACTTTGAAAGCCTATCATGAATAAAAACCTAACGTTGACCCGACGTAATTTCATCAAAGCCGGCGCTGCCACTGGCTTGTTGCTGGCGAATCCAGTTTTTTCGATGGGGCGAAAACCGCCACTGGGCCGCGTGGTGATTGTTGGCGGTGGCTATGCCGGCACCACGGCGGCCAAATATATTCGCATGTGGAGTTTGGGGGCGATTGAAGTGGTGGTGGTCGAAAAGTCCAGCCAGTTTGTTTCATGCCCGATGAGTAATTTGGTGTTAGGCGGCACTAAAACGATTGATGATTTAACTTTTGGTTATGATTTCGTACAAAAAAATCATGGCATTCAATGGGCGCAAGACGAAGTCACTGCAATTAACACCCAAGCAAAAAAAGTCATCATGAAGTGTGGTGAACTTAACTATGACCGTTTGATTGTCGCGCCTGGTATCGATTTTGATTATGCTGCCTTACCAAATTTAATGACTAAAGACGCCCAGCAGCAAATACCGCATGCATGGAAAGCTGGTTGGCAAACCGTGAATTTACGTAAGCAACTTGAACAAATGCCTGACGGCGGCGTGTTTGTTATGACCATTCCTAAAGCCCCGTATCGTTGCCCGCCTGGCCCATACGAAAGAGCTTGCCAAGTGGCGAGCTACTTTAAAGCACACAAACCAAATAGCAAGGTGATTGTGTTAGACGCCAATGCGGAAGTCATTTCAAAAAAAGGCTTGTTTCAAAAGGCATGGAAAGCGTTATATCCGAACATTGTGGAGTATCGTCCAAATAGCGCGATTGTAAGCGTTGATGTTGCCACAAAAACCGTGATAACAGAGCTAGACCAAGTAAAAGCAGAGGTGTTGAACGTTATTCCACCACAACAGGCCGGTAAAGTTGCGCAGTTAGCCAACTTGCTGGAACCGGATTATCCATGGTGTGAGGTTGACTTTCTCACCTATGAATCAAAAGTTGCGCCCAATGTGCATGTTATTGGTGACAGTGTTTCATCTGGCTTACCAAAATCTGCGCATATGGCGACCAGTCAGGCGCGTGTGTGTGCAAGCGCAATTGTAGAGCTCATGAAAGGGCAAAGCCCAGACCCCGCCCCCGTATTTGCCAATACTTGCTATAGCTTTATTGATGACAAGCTCGCGATGCACGTGGCTAATGTGTATCGCTATGACGCACCGAAAAAAATCATGGTGCCTGCTGAAGGTGGCGGCGTATCAGCAAATGCAAGTGCACAAGAAGGGGTTTATGCACAGGCCTGGGCGCAAAATATTTGGGCAGATGTGCTGACTTAAAAAACTTATCTTAAACGTTTTTAAGGCTATAAATTCCCCCGAGCAAAAAAAGCTGCCCTGGGAGCCTTGTAAATAAAGGCTGGCAGGGCAGGGAGGGAGAAGACTTATATTTTTTAAGCTTTTTTAACGATGATTTGCGCTTAAAAATTGCGATATTTTTTCTGGCGTAACGTATTAATTTTCAGCAGATTCACTTTCTTTAATATTTTGTGGCAGGCAACTGGCGGTGTGAATTTTTTCTTTGATATTTTTCACATTAGTCGTTTTTTGGTAGTCCACAATCGCAGTTTCCACTTCCTCAGACATCGCCACCGTGTATGCCGTAATTGATGACATAATGGTGAGTGAACAGAGCAACTCTAAGGTTGAAATTCCGAATTGTTTTTTCATAGCGTAATCCTGTCTTTTATTGCTTTTAATGAGTCTACAAGTTAATCAACGGCACAATTTCTAAAAGCTTTAGTGAATTGTGTAAATTTGTGTCCGAGATTTTTTTTAAGCAGCGCATTTTGTTGTATATTGACGCACTGATATTGACAAAGTGAATGTTATTCGCAGTCATGTTTGGGGGTTTTGTTGGTGGTTAACTGGTTGAATTAAAACATTTAAGGAGATTCTGGATGAAAAAAATAATGTTAAGCTTGTGCTGTATGGCCGTGATGCTGGTGACCAATGTTGTAATCGCTTCTGAAACTACGCCGGCAGGATTATGGAAAACCATTGATGATAAAACGGGCAAACCGCGCTCTTTAATCAGAATCACCGAAAATAATGGTGAATATAGCGCCGTGGTTGAAAAGGGCTTGCTGGCGACAGACACAGGCGAAGCGGTATGTGACAAATGTACGGATGATCGTAAAGGTCAAAAAATTGTTGGCATGACCATAGTGAAAGGCATTAAGAAAAAAAATGACAACTACGAAGGCGGAGAGATTTTAGACCCGGATAACGGCAAAACCTATAAATGCAAAATGAAGCTCGATAGCACCGGTACACAATTAGAAGTGCGCGGTTTTATTGGCGTTTCATTGTTTGGGCGCTCTCAAACTTGGATACGCGAAGAATAAGTCACAAAAAATCATCGCATCAAGCGCACTTAAATTTTGCGGCATTTTTAAGTTAACGCATTTGTTTGATGCCTAAAAAATGCTTGCCAAACAAGTTTTAAATACCTTGTAAAATGTGTAAAAATTCGCCGAGAGAAAAAATATGCTCTGTCAGCCTTTATTTATAAGGCTCACAGAGCATCGAAAAAGGTTGGGGGTAAATTTAGTTAAAAAATACGTTTTTTTAATTGAGGAGTTTATGATGCTGTTACGTGTTTTGTTGCTCATGGTGACATTGAGTTTTAGTTTAGCTGGATGTGCCAATGAAGCTAAAACGATGCCTGTGCCTAAAAGTGTGGCGAATGCGATTCAACTGCCAGAAGGCTTCAAATTAGAAGTGTTTGCCGACTTTACAAAACATCCACCATTAACACGCGGCGCACCCCGCATGATGGCGCTTGATGCGGCTGGGAATTTATATGTAAGCATGCCTAGGCAGGGCAAGGTGGTGATGTTGGCCCGTAATCAGCCTGAAAATCAGGCAGTGCTGGTGGCAGACAATTTAAACGCTCCGCATGGCTTGGTTTTTGTTGGCGAAAAGCTGTTTGTTGCTCATCAGGATGGTATTGTGGTGTTAGAAAAAGACCCGCAAGCAACCTCAACTCACGGTTGGCCGACCAAAACGGTGACCAGCCTCGTGAAAAACTTACCGACAGGCGGCCACACCGTTAAAACTTTGAAGCTGGGGCCTGATGGTTTGCTGTATATTAATGTCGGCTCAAGTTGCAATGTCTGTAACGAAAGTGACCCTTTGCGCGCAACGATTCTACGTTACACCACTGATGGTAAGGCAGCGGGTGCGCTTGCGACATTAGGTCGGCATGCACCTAATCCAATTTTCGCATCAGGTTTGCGAAATTCCCAAGGATTTGCCTGGCATCCGCAATCTCAAGCGATGTTTGCGACCAACAATGGCGCAGATAATCGCTCAGAAATTAAAAATGGGCCCGTCAATGATGAACTTCCCCCAGAGCATTTAAATCTTATCGCGGCAGGTAAGCATTACGGCTGGCCTTATTGTTGGGGCGTAGCCAAAGATTCCCAAGGCATGTATTCAGATCCAAACTTTGCCGGTGAAGCAGATTTTTGCAAGTCTGCCACGCCACCCGCCATAACTTTTGTGTCACATTCAACGCCAATGGGCATCACTTTTTTAGATAAAACCAATTGGCCAGCAGAATATAAACATGATGCCATCGTTGCGTTACATGGCTCTTGGAATAGAAAAACCCCAAGCGGCTACAAATTGGTGAGCGTGCGCTTTGATGGCGATATGCCGATTGCAGTGTCAGATTTTGCGACAGGCTGGCTCCATGGAAATGCAGCTTTTGGCCGCCCAGTGGATGTGATTGTTGGTGCTGACGGCGCGCTTTATGTGTCGGATGATAGGGCCGATGTCATTTACCGTATTAGCAGTAAGCAATAATGTTTCAATGTCGCACAATTTTGATGCGTAATTTGACAGCAACCTTCAACTTCAGCGTAAAATTACGCCGAATCAATTTTAAACAAGGTTAGCATGCGAAAAAAACTAGTTGTTGCCAATTGGAAAATGCATGGCAACTTAGCGTTAAATCAACAGCTTTTATCGGCTTATCTAGCGCAATTATCTACACTCAATGAAGTTGATGTGGTGGTCTGCGTGCCATACCCATATCTTTACCAAGCACAGCAAATACTACAAAACACCTCAATTGCTTGGGGTGCGCAAAATATAAGCAAGGCTGAAGTAGGCGCGTTTACCGGCGAAGTCAGTGCAGCAATGCTCAATGATTTTGGCGCAAGCTATGTAATTATTGGGCATTCCGAGCGCGCTACCGCTTATTGTGAGTCCGATGAAAACATCGCAACCAAGTTTATTCAAGCCCAAAAACACGGCATCACTCCAATTTTGTGTGTGGGAGAGACGCTCATTGAGCGCGAAGCCGGGGTGATGCAAATGGTAGTAGCCAAGCAATTAGACACCATCATTAATACCTATGGTGCTTCAGTATTTGCCAAAGCGGTGGTTTCTTATGAACCCATTTGGGCGATTGGTACCGGTCTGGCCGCATCAGGCGAACAAGCACAAAGCATGCATGAATTTATTCGCAACAAGATTGCTGAACAAGATATTGAAGCAGCACAAAGCCTTAAAATCCTCTACGGGGGGAGCGTAAATCCGCAAAATGCGGTACAATTATTGGCTATGCAGGATATTGATGGTGGTCTTATTGGTAAATGTTCATTAAGCGCTAAAGATTTCGTGGAAATTTGTTTCGCGGCTGCTCAGTCAAATGCAACAGCACAGTTGATAAAGTTTTAGGTGAAAAATGGAAAAAATAGTTTTAGTAATTCATGCGCTAGCAGCAGTAAGCCTGATTGGTTTGGTGTTAGTTCAGCATGGTAAAGGTGCCGATATGGGCGCATCTTTTGGTAGCGGAGCATCGGGTAGTTTGTTTGGTGTTTCAGGCTCGTCAAATTTTTTAAGCCGCGCCACAGCAATTTGCGTTGTGATATTTTTTAGTACCAGCTTAACGCTTGCATACTTGGCAAGCCATAAAGATGGCGGCGGCAGTGTTGTTAAAGCGTTGGCCGCGCAAAAACAAACTGATAAATCTATCCCCGTAGAACAAAATGCAGTAAAAGCACCTGCTGAAGCGGGCTCAGCGAGTGCTGAATCAGCTGTAGTTTCTGCGCCTGCAGTCACAGAGCAGCCAGCTAACACTAGCGAAATACCAAAATAATTTTTATTGGTTTTCAATCAATGCCGTCGTGGTGGAATTGGTAGACACGCAGCCTTGAGGTGGCTGTGACGAAAGTCGTGAGAGTTCGAGTCTCTCCGTCGGCACCAAATAATATAAATTCATAGTATTTAAGTGTTACTTCCTGCAGTGGTTAAGTTCAGGTGACACAACAAGCCTGTAGGTGAAAGAAAGCACGCGAATAGCGTGCT
>JAKQTB010000196.1 GCA_029569495.1 Pseudomonadota bacterium
ACGGGCTAAAAACATCAAAGGCGCGTTTGCTGTTCATGCCGATTTAAGCAATCAGCGCATTGCCATTGTGGATGATGTGATGACAACAGGTGCTAGCCTAAATGAGCTTGCCAAAATGCTTAAAAAAGCAGGCGCGGCGCATGTAGAATGCTGGGTGGTGGCGCGCACTTTACCGCCTACTTAGCCCAAGAAAAACATATCAAAAATAGCAAAAAATGCACACAACCTTTTTTGATGCTCTGTAAGCCTTATAAATAAAGGCTCGCAGAGGCATTATTTTTTCTCGTACGAAAAACCTTAATCATTGAAAGCTTCTAAGTTAAAATACCGCCATGTTTCATATCGTCCTTTTTGAGCCAGAAATTCCACCCAACACGGGCAATATTATTCGGCTATGTGCCAACACGGGTGCGCAACTGCATTTGGTAAAACCGCTAGGGTTTAGCTTAGACGACAAGCAACTTAAGCGCGCGGGGCTGGACTATCACGAATACGCCAACCTGCAAGTGCATGAAAATTGGCCAGCTTGTAAAACCGCCTTAGCAGGCAAACGTATGTTCGCAATTACCACCAAAGGCAGCAGCCATTACGCAAATACGCAGTTTAAAGATGAAGACGTGTTTGTGTTTGGCCCTGAAACGCGTGGTTTGCCTGAGGATATTCGCAATGAATTTTTAGCAGAACATCGGCTGCGCTTGCCGATGTTGCCAGATAGCCGCAGTTTGAATTTATCTAACAGCGCGGCAGTATTGCTATATGAGGCTTGGCGGCAGATTGGGTTTGATGGCGGCGTGTAGTTATTTACGCATGCCACGCAAAGTAAATAGCAAAATTACCGATGGCAACCACACCCAAAGCAATTCTGATTTAATCACCCGCCAACCGCGCTCGGTAAAAAAATTGGCAATCCTAATCGGTGAAACCGCAATCGGCCGAACCTCAAAAAACAAGCGCTCGTTTGAATATGGCCAATAAAGGGCTACGCCCAAGCCGCCGCTAGTGAGCATATCAAGCAATGGGTGCGACACCACAGCAACAAAAGGCAATAAAAAAACTACCCAAGCACGGCTCTTTAATGGGCGCGAAAAACATATGGCTAATAGTGCAACAGCTACCGCAAACGTGATGGAATGTGTAAAACCACGATGACCCCATTGCGAGGCATAAGAAATACCTAACTTAAAACCGATGGTGTCAAAATCTGGCAAAACGGCGCAAAAAGCTGAAAAAGCCAGCAAACGGCGGCTAACAATTTTGCCAAGGCCCAAACTGGTAGCAAGGGGTACGGCAACGTGCGAAAAGATGGTAGGCATGGCGTTTTAGCTAACTGATTGATGACGTGCCTAGCTTAAATCGCTTGTGTGAAGTGAGTGTGAAGTTAGACTGGTGCTGTTTTGGACTGACCGCTCAAAACGGACGCACTAGATGGCCTCTGGTTTTTGTTCACGCCCAAGCAAATCAGTCACCGCATCTTTTGCACTTTTTCCGCTAGATAAAGCCTGATTGACTTCATAGGTAATCGGCATATCCACACCAATGGTTTCAGCGCGGCGCATCACTTCACGCGCCGTATTCACGCCTTCTGCTACATGGCCTAGCCCTTGCAGAATGTCGGCAAGCGATTTGCCGCTGGCGAGCTGCAAGCCCACTTCGCGGTTGCGCGAATATTGCCCAGTACAGGTTAAAATTAAATCGCCCACGCCAGCGAGTCCCATGAATGTTTCAGTTGAGGCACCCAAGGCCACACCAAAACGGGTAATTTCAGCCAATCCTCGGGTAATTAAAGCCGCGCGTGCATTATTGCCAAAACCCATGCCGTCACTAATACCTGCGGCAATTGCCATCACATTCTTTAACGCGCCACCCACAGAAACACCAATCACATCGGTGCTGTGATACACCCGCAGATTTGCACCATGTATCAACAAGGCCGCTTCATTTGAAAACGCTTCATCTGTTGCCGCTAAGGTAACCGCCGTTGGCAAACCGCGCACGAGTTCTGCCGCAAAACTTGGGCCTGACAACCCGCCCCAATGCTGTCCTGTTTGTTTTGGGTCGCCTAATTCTTCTAGCGCCACTTCATAGGGTAGTTTTGCTGATTGCGGTTCTAGGCCTTTATGTGCCCAAATAATTGGCAGGTTGCAACCAAGCGCTTTGAGGTCTTGCAATATGCCGCGAAAACCGGCGGTAGGCACTACAGATAAAATTAAATCAGCGCCCGAAATCGCCGTGGCCAAATCATCTTGCACCTGCAATTGGTCGTTAAATTGAAAGTCGCCTAAATACAATGGATTAGCGCGCGCTTTACGCATACCTGAAACATGCCCAGCGTTACGCGCCCACAAGTTCACCAAATGGCGCTCGCTAATATTCATCGCCAGCGCCGTACCCCACGCACCCGCGCCTAATACTGCGATTTTACGCACCCGTTGACTCGCTAGGGTTTCGCCTACCATTTACTGAGACCCCCAGGTTGAAGAAAGCAACATATAGCCCGTCAGGCCATCACGGTGTTTGACTTTTAGCCAGCCACGACTCGGCTTTGCGTCGGCCACATCAAGCAACACGTCTTTTTCAACTGTAGCCAATAATGTTGATGTAGCATCAGCGCTTTGGCGAATTTCCGCATTATTTTGCGTAATTAACACCGTGCGCTTATTGGATAAATATTTAGCCTCAACCCAATTTAAGCTACCCTGAGCATCACGCACTTTCAGCCAATCACCTAAATTCACCACCACTTCTACTGGGTAATGTTGATTTAGCAACAATACTTTTGTCGCGGCAGCAGAGGGGGCGTCGTACAAGACGGCTTTCGGTTGC
Source organism: Pseudomonadota bacterium (assembly GCA_029569495.1). Classification (GTDB taxonomy): domain Bacteria; phylum Pseudomonadota; class Gammaproteobacteria; order Burkholderiales; family Methylophilaceae; genus Methylotenera. Next base: position 2,824 of record JAKQTB010000196.1, read on the forward strand.
GCAATCGAACGAAAGTCTAGCGCAAACGCCGTTAACGGCATCAGCACTAACAAACCAACAATGGTTACTTTGCGTTTAATTTGCCACAACCTTTTAATGTAAGCAAAATTAATGTTTAGCCGCGGCTTCAGCTTGTTGCTGTTTTTGCTGCGCGTATAAAGCCTCAAAATTGATAGGGTTGAGCAATACAGGCAAGAAACCTGCACGCACGACTAAATCAGACACTGCTTCACGCACGTAGGGGAACAAGATATTCGGGCATGTGATGCCGATAATCATGTCTAAGTTTTCTTCAGGCACATTACGGATTTGGAAAATACCCGCTTGTGTAACTTCAACCAAAAATACGGTTTTATCTTCGATTTTTGAAGTGACCGTTACTTTCAAAGCTACTTCAAATACGCCATCTTCAAGCGCTTGTGCAGCGTTACTGAGCTCAATGCTCACTTGTGGTTGCGTACGGTCTGTGAAGATTTGCGGTGCATTAGGAATTTCTAATGAAGCATCTTTGACATAAATTTTTTCAATGCTAAAGCCTGGTTGCGCTTGTTGTTCTGCTGGTGCGTTATCTTCTTGTGCCATAATTTTTCTACTTTAAATGTTTAAGAGTTTGCCAAACAATCTAGCCAAACCTCAAGGTTAATAAAAATACTGCTGTTTTTAGGGGGTTATTTTATCAGGTTTTAACGGACTCTAAACGATTTAGGCTAACAGCGGATCTAGCCCACCTGCTAAATCTAGTGCGCGCAAATCATCAAAACCGCCAATATGACGCTCACCAATATAGATTTGCGGCACGGTGCGCCGACCTGTTTTCTGCATCATTTCATCGCGCTTTTCCGGTTGCAAATCAATACGAATTTTATTGATTTCTACGATGCCTTTGCTAAGCAACAAGCGTTCCGCATTGATGCAATAAGGGCACACAGCGGTGGAATACATGGTAATGACAGGCATTAGGATTCGGCCTTCTCAGCAGGTTTACTTGTTGTTTTTTTTGCTGGTGCTTGGGACGTTACCACGGGTAACTTTGCATTTACCCAAGCATCTAATCCACCTTGCAAATTATGCACCTGCGTAAATTCTGCTTTACGCAACATCTCACACGCCTTGGCAGAACGCATACCGCGCTGACAATTGACTAACACTGCTTTATTTTGATATTTCTTCAAATCATTTAGTTTAGCCGGTAAATCATCCAATGCAATATGCTTGGCTTCTGCAATATGGCCAGTTGCAAATTCTGCGGCATCGCGCACATCCAACACCACAGCGTTTGAGCGGTTAATCAAAGTAACCGCTTCCGCAGGGCTTAAATTTGGCACACCGTTCGCGCTTTTTTTAATGCTCGGCAATAACAACATGATTCCTGAGCCTAACACCAGCCCAATTAGCAAAATATTATTTTTAATAAACTCCACAGACTTCCTCTCGATTATTTATTTGTTGTATATGGAGGCTACTGCCGCAATCACAACACTATTTTTAGCTCATTTATCAAATGGCATACAAATTTTAAAAAGCGATTTTACGTGGAAATACGCTAAAATAGTGGCAATCTCTCTAAAATATTCAAACTAAATTTCTCAAGCAATTAAAGGTGAAAATCATGTTACCCGCAGCCAATCTCACACCCGTGTGCTTACTCATTTTAGACGGTTTTGGTTATCGCGAAGAGTCAGCCAATAATGCCATTGCCCTTGCGCGCAAGCCAAATATTGATGCCCTTTGGAACAACATGCCACACACTTTAATTAATGCTTCTGAGCATTACGTTGGCTTGCCAGATGGGCAAATGGGTAACTCTGAAGTTGGGCATTTAAACATTGGTGCGGGTCGTGTGGTGTTTCAAGATTTTGAGCGCATTAACAACAGCATTAAAACCGGTGAGTTTTTTGAGCATCAAGCCCTTAAATCAGCGTTGTTGAATATTAAAAATAACAATAAAGCGCTCCATATTTTAGGGTTGTTGTCTGACGGCGGCGTACATAGTCACCACGAGCATATCTACGCCATGCTGGAAATGGCTAAAAAACTAGGTTTAACCAACGTATACGTGCATGTATTCTTAGATGGACGAGACACGCCGCCCGTAAGCGCAGCGCCTTATATTGCAGCGCTTGAAGCAAAAATTCAGGCGCTAGGCGTTGGCAAAATCATCTCCGTCAGCGGACGTTTTTACAGCATGGACCGCGATAAACGTTGGCCGCGTGTTGAGGCAGCTTATGCACTCATTACCGAGGGTATTGGTGAATTTACTTTTACAACAGCCAACGAAGCCTTGCAGGCCGCCTACGCACGTGGTGAAAATGATGAGTTTGTAAAATGCACAGCCATTCGCAAACCCAATGAAGCTGCCGCGCACTTAGAAGATGGCGATTTAGTGGTACACATGAATTTTAGGTCGGACCGTGCACGTCAACTCACGCATTCATTATTAAGTGAAGAATTTGATGGTTTTCATCGTCGCCATGTGCCGACATTATCAGGCTATTTCACGCTCACCATGCATGATGTAAAAGAAACCAAAGCCACGGCGATTTTTCCACCCTTTGCGGTTAAAAATACCTTTGGCGAATATCTTTCAAGCCTAGGGTTAACGCAGTTACGCATTGCTGAAACTGAAAAATACCCGCATGTCACCTTCTTTTTTAATGGCGGCGAAGAAAAAGTGTTCACGGGTGAAGACCGCATTTTAGTGCCATCACCACAGGTAGCCACCTACGATATGCAGCCAGAAATGAGCGCGTTTGAATTAACCGAAAAACTTGAAGAAGCAATTTTGAGCCGAAAATACAATGCCATTATTTGTAACTACGCCAATGGCGACATGGTGGGCCACACCGGCAGCCTGCAAGCAGCCATTGAGGCAATTGAGGCGCTAGATACTTGCGTTGGGCGCATTGTGAATGCCATGCAAAGCATAGATGGCGAAGTCATTATCACTGCTGATCACGGCAATGCAGAAACGATGTTTGACGTTGAAAACAATCAGCCGCACACGCAGCACACCACCAATAAAGTGCCGTTGATTTATGTGGGTCGAGAAGCCACCTTGGCCGATGATGGTGCACTCTCTGATTTAGCTCCCACCTTATTGCACCTGATGGGCGTAGCACAACCCAGTGAAATGACAGGTAAAAATCTTGTCCATTTTAAATCATCAAACTTACCTAAATAATGCGCCGCAGATAAACGCCGATGCACGCCGATTATATGCTTCATTTCATCAACCCTTTTGGCCGTTTGGCATTTTTACAAAAAGTGCCAAAGTTCAGCGTTGTGATGCTGATTTTTATGCTATTGCTCACGCCAGCCGCACATGCCGCTAAAAAGATTGATGAATCCAAGCAAGATTTAAACGAAGTCAAAGCACGCATTGAGTCACTCAAAAAAGAGCTCGACCAATCGCAAGAGGCACATAAAGATGCGGCAGACGCGCTCAAAGAAAGTGAAGTGGCGATTAGCATTGCTAACAAAAAACTATATGAAATCAATAACAAACAGCAAGTTAATAAAAAAGAACTCAGTCATTTAGAAAAACAATCTTACGCAACTAACCAAGCGCTCAGTCATCAGCAAAAGCGCCTCAGCAGCCAGTTGTACCAGCAATACACGCGTGGCGAGCAAAGTTACGCGCAAATCATTTTGCAAAATGAGCAACCAAGCGCTATTGCGCGTGATGTGCAGTATTTCTCATATGTGGCTAAAGCACGCGCTGAACTCATTCAGGATATGCGGCACAATTTAGAAAAAATCAATCAATTGAATGATGAAACCGCCTCTAAGCTCAAAGAAGTCGCTGAACTTCAACAAAAGCAGTTGCAAGAAAAAAAGGCCTTAGAAAATCAGAAACAAGCCAAGTCTAAAGTTGTGAGCTCACTTTCTCAACAAATTGCCGCACAACGCAATGAAATTCAAAAACTCAAACGCGATGAGAAAGCGCTTTCTGATTTGGTTGAGCGGCTTGCCAAAATTGTGCCGCCGAAAAAGAAAATTGTCAAAAAAACAACGACGCCCAAACCTGGCAAACAAGATTCTGACTCAACCAAACCATTGCCAAACAAGCAAACAGAAGAGGAAGTCATTGAAAACAATGATGAACCGAGTGCTGATGACGGCCTTGCAGGTGCCAACTTTGCCGCACTGAAAGGCAAGCTTCGACTACCCGTTCGAGGTGACGTGACCAATCGATTTGGCTCCACCCGTCCTGATAGCGGTATTTCATGGAAAGGCTTGTTTATTAAAGCAGCTGAAGGGGCTGAGGTAAAATCCATTGCCACGGGTCGCGTAGTATTTGCTGACTGGCTGCGCGGTTTTGGCAATTTAATTATTGTAGACCACGGCAGTGGCTACATGAGCTTATACGGCAACAACCAAGCCGTGCTCAAGCAAGTAGGCGACACCGTGCAAACGGGGGATGCTATTGCCTCAGTAGGGAACAGCGGCGGCAATGAAACCAATGGACTTTATTACGAACTGCGCCGCCAAAGTAAACCGTTTGACCCGTTGAGTTGGAGCAAACTCAAGTAAGTTTAAAACGCAATAAAAACCGCCTGTTTTTGCCCGAACAATTTTCACTGCCCTGCGAGCCTTTATTTATAAGGCTCACAGAGCAGCGCTCAAGGGTTGTAGGTTAAATTTACTTTTTTTGAGGAGATGATGATGAATAGAAGAGAAGCTTTACTGAGCGGCGCAGCGATTGCAGCAGCGGCAGTGGTGGGTCGTGCGCAAGCCGCAGAAATGCAACATCACCACCATGCAGCAATGGCCAATACTGCCCTAGTATCTGCGGCGGCAGATTGTATTCAAAAAGGCCAAGTCTGCCTGAGCCACTGCCTGTATTTGCTGGGGCAAGGCGATAAAGAAATGGCCGCATGTGCAAAAAGTGTCAACGAAATGCTGACACTATGTGGCGCGTTGCAATCAGTCGCCAATCAAGAATCAGCCACCCTGCCACGGCTTGCGGCCATTGCTATGGAGGTCTGTAATCAATGTGAAGAAGAGTGTAAAAAACATGCGGACAAGCACGATGCCTGCAAAGTCTGCGGTGAAAGTTGTAATGCTTGCGCCAAAGAATGCAAGAAAATTGCCGCTTAATTTTTTGCTAAAAATCACAAAGGGCCTATCGGCCCTTTTTTACGATTGAGTCGTGGCGCCTCTGAATTGCTAATCTTTCTGAGCATGACAACATTATTCAAAAAGCGTAATATGCGTTAAAACCCTCTTAAATAGTAAATAAAATCAATATGATGCGAGTAATACCTTGCTTACCTCTCAGCCTTTTTGCACTATTAGCAGGTTTGTCACAGCCAGTTTTTGCCGAATACGACCCTAAAATAATTGCTTATGTGCCTTTTTGGAAAAACAGCGTCATTGACTATGAAAAAATCACCCACATCAATTATGCGTTTGCCCTGCCTCAAGCAGACGGGCATTTAAAGGCGGTTGCAAACACTTCAAAACTCACGAGCATTGTGCAAGATGCGAATCAGGCTGGGGTAAAAGTGTTTATTAGTGTCGGTGGGTGGAGCGATGTGGATGCCAATGGCAACTTGATTACGCTCGACAGCATTTTTGAAGGCATCGGCGCTGACCCAACGCGCAGAGCGAACTTAGTGACCGACATTATGGGCGTGGTGAATCAATATGGTTTGGATGGCGTTGACCTCGATTGGGAGTTTCCAAACCCTGGCGCCAGTGCCGATAATTTTAACTCACTCATGTGTGAACTCCACAGCCAATTGCAACCGAATGGCAAACAGCTCACCGCTGCCGTGGGCATTGAAAGCGCTGGGGACGGCTATACTTCTGCCATAAAAGACAAAGTGGACTGGGTTAACATTATGTCGTACAACCACTACAACCCCAACAGCACGCAACATGCCACCTTTGATAACGCCCTTGCGAGTGTTGCCCAATATCAGGCCAAAGGTTTTAGCAATGATCAGCTCGTGTTAGGCGTGCCTTTTTATGGCAAAGATGCTTCTGGCGAAGTGTGCTACGCTGATTTGCTGGCACTTGGTGCAGATCCACACCAAGACAGTTTTAATGGTTATGGCTATAACGGCATTGATACCATCGTGCAAAAAGCCCAATTTGTAAATGCCAACCAACTGGCTGGCATGATGTTTTGGTAAATCTCGCAAGACAGCACTGGCAGCAATTCACTTTTAACGGCCATGCATGGTCAATTTACGTCTAATGTACCTGAACCTGAGACTTACACGCTCACGGGCATTGGCTTGGGTCTGATTGGTTTTCATCTGCGCCGTCGCCAAAAATCGAACGCTTTTTGGGCCTGATTCAACGCTTAAAAAAACAGCTAATTTTCTCTCGAGGAAATTTTTATGCCCTGCGAGCCTTTATTTATAAGGCTTACAGAGCATCGAAAAAGGTTTGGTTAAATTTAAGCCCATTTAGCCTATTTTTTAAGGCTAACTTAGCTGTTAATTTTCACAGCGCGCCCAAGTAAAAATCTCACGCGCTGGTAAATTTTCCTTGCTCAGCATCCACCAATAATGTGATTAAATCTTGACTGCTGAGCGACAGCGCATAACCCAATACGCCACTGCCAATGACGACGATTGGGTAATCTTTCACACTGTTATCCACCAAAATTTTAATCTCACTCGGTAAAACAATAGGCGGAACGGCGCCGACAATATAGCCCGTGGCAGTTTGCACTTCATCAAATTCTGCCATGCGGCACTTGCGCGCATTTAAATGTTGGCGTAATACTGCCCAATCCGCACGGCCACCGCCCGCCACCGCTAACAGCACAAATTGTTCAGACCCCGCTTTAAACAATACGCTCCTCACCACCGATTGCGGGTTAATGCCTTGCTGGGTGAGCAAGGCTTCTAAATTGCGAATCGGCTTTTTATCTTCAGTCAGCGGAATTTCTATCACGCTAAAAGCAATGCCTTGTTGCTGTAGCAGTTCTGTAACGGGAGAAGTGATTAAAGCGCTCACTTTTTAAACTTTCAAAATTAGGTTAAAAAATCCACTTGATATTCTAATGTTAAAAAGTAAAATCACTGCAATCAATTCAAAAGGTTTGTCATGAAAAATAGTGCAATCATTGTGAATACGGGTGGCGGTTACAATAATGTCACCCTCGGCCATCGTGAAGCAGTAGCCCCTCGCGCCGGTGAAATTAAAGTACGGCTGCACGCTAACTCACTGAATTATCATGATTTTGCGGTGGTAAGCGGCATGTGGGGGCCAACCGAGCCACGCATTCCAATGGCAGATGGTGCTGGCGTTGTATTAGAAGTAGGAGAAGGTGTTACTGAGTTTTCGGTGGGCGACCATGTCGTTAGCACGTTTTTTCCTACTTGGCTGGCTGGTGAACCCTTGGTGGAAGGCTTTGCTACCACCCCTGGCGACGGGGTGGATGGCTATGCACGTGAGGTTGTTACCGCCATGGCCAACGCTTTTACACTAGCGCCAAAAGGCTGGAGCCACATTGAAGCCTCTACCCTCACCACGGCCGCATTAACGGCATGGCGCGCTTTAATGTCTGACGATGCGCTAAAACCTGGCGACACGGTCTTGATACAAGGCACTGGCGGCGTCTCTATTTTCGCTTTGCAGTTTGCCAAAATGGCCGGTGCAACAGTAATTGCCACATCATCAAAAGACGAAAAGTTAGAAAGACTCAAATCATTCGGCGCCGACCATCTGATTAACTATAAAAAAACCCCGCAATGGGGAAACGTCGTACGTGAAATAACCAATCATCAAGGCGTTGACCATGTCATTGAAGTGGGCGGCCCAGCCACACTGGAACAATCGATGACGGCGGCGCGCATTGGCGGGCATATTTCAGTGATAGGGATTTTAACGGGGCTAGGCGGGGAGATTTCAATTGTCAGCGCCCTCATTAAACAACTGCGTCTTCAAGGCGTGCTGGTGGGCAACCGTACGCAACAGCAAGAAATGATTAAAGCTATTAATGCTAACAACATGCGCCCTGTGATTGACAAGGTTTTTGCATTAGAAAATATTGTGGAAGCTTTTCGCTACCAAGAAACCAACCAGCATTTTGGAAAAATTTGTTTAGAAATGTAATTGCCCATCCACTTGTGAAAACCAACTGGCGCTAATTTTTAGGGCTGAGTCACTTCGCTAATAGTGTTCATCATAAGTATAAGTGCTCACTTCTTTACCGATGAGTTTTGTGATTTTCTTGATGTTTTTCTTGAAGTTAGCTACGTTTGAAACACTGCCTAAATGGGCAGTTTCGCGTTGAACATGCACTTCCAGACCATTGCGGCCTTCGCTGCCTCTAAAGTTTTGCACCGCCAACGTTAATTTTTCCACTTCATTCACGTTAAATATCAATGCAAGTGTTGCATCGGCAAAGCCAATCACATTCTGTTGTGTATCATGCCAAATCAACAGTGGCTGCGCTTCAGTAATCATCGGCTTAAAGCAATCTGGCGTATAAATGGCATTTTCAACTTGCCGATAATTAGCATTTAAATCAATCGCAAAATCAAACGTAGCATATTGAATGGCTGCATTTAGCACCAAATTACGTTGATAATCAGTGCGGTAATAGCGGTCTAGATTTGGCGCATAACGTATGCGTAACCACGCCACGTTATCCCAACCATCGGGCATTTCGCGATAAAAACAATAAAGCTCAACGCTGACCGATTGAACTTGCCAAGTGACGCGCCAAGTGTCTTTGACGCTGTAATCAATTTGGCTAAGCGCGTTATTTTGAAAAAAATGATCTAAATGCGTTTTTATGGCATCAAAACTTTTTTGTCGGTTTGCGCCAAGTGAAATTTCTGCGCAATATTCAATCACGGGCAAATGCAGTTTGAGTGCGCCTTGTGCGCTATCGCAAGCGGTATAAAGGCTGTGAAGTTTTAACCCATTAAAAATGGTCGGTTTTGTAATGCAATATTCTGTGGCATGAAAAGATGGATTGGGGAAATCTTTTCGTTGCGTTTTAATATGCTTATTGTTTTGTAAATCTTCGTAAGTGCCCCAAGCAATTAAGGTATTGAGATGTTCAAGCCACAAACCTTGTTGTAGCAAATCCAGTGCACTTTTTCCGTTATCAGCAACATCTGTCGGCGAAATCGCAAAATCTGCCGTGCGCACTTTTTGCCAAAGAACTGCTTCAGCCATGCCCACCTTGGCGTTTCTAAAGGCCGTATAACGCTCAACATCAAAGTTTGGTAACTGGGAGACAATGCGCTCTAAGGCTGCAAAATTGCCTGCCAACGTACAAACGCTAAGCGCCTGAGCGGAATATGATCGCAAATTTAGCCAGCAGCGGTCATGCGCGTCAAGA
>JAKQTB010000198.1 GCA_029569495.1 Pseudomonadota bacterium
TATAAGGCTCGCAGAGCATCGAAAAAGGTTGCACTGTAAATGGGCGTTTATTAATAGATTTTAAGTTCGTTACGCTATTGCTGTGAGTGCCAATGTTTTATCAAAACTATTCCAATAAAAAAGTTTTATTCTGGCAGCCTAGCGTTCAAAAAAACAGAAAAACGTTGAAGAATTTACCCATTGTGATTAGTGAGTTGCAGCATCAAACGAATAAGGTAGCGGCTGTATTTGTAATGCAAGGTTGTTCCAAAACACAGTGCCTTCGGCCAATGCCTCTAAGCGAACTTCTGCCAGCACATCATAGCCGCCGCTTGGTGCGGGCGCGCTACGTACAACTTTACCAACCGCGTCATTATTTTGGTTTGTAACATCATTGCCAGCCTGCGGTGGCGTGCTGGTGGCAATGTGCGCAAGTTGCGTGCGGCGTTTCACTTTGCCTAAATAGTGAGTGCGGGCGACAATTTCTTGGCCGGTATAGCAACCTTTTTTAAAGTTGATTGCGCCTAAACAATCTAAATTGACCATTTGCGGCACAAATTCTTCTTGCGTAGTCACCACAATATCTGGAATGCCCGCCTGAATTTCTAACCATTCCCAGCATGGTTTACCTACGGGTTTGCAGCTGGTTTTGAGCGTTTGCCATATTGTTTTGATTATTTCAGTTTGGCCAACAATCTCAAAACGGGGTAGCACGCCTGAAAGACGAATAAGCGTTGCGCCATCTGTATGGCTGGTTTCATAAGCGTGCTGTGGAATCTGCGTGAAAAAACTGCTTAACAATTGTGGCACATCGTTACCGCTTAGGCCAACGCTAACAGTGTTGTCAGAAATATTATTGATGTGTACTTTTGATCGCATCACATACATTTTGAGGCGTTTAGCGATGGGTTCGGCCAATTTGTGGTTAAGTTGCAAATGCAGTTTTTTGTTAAATTTAAAGGCAAGAAACAATGCCAGCAAACGCCCTTTGGGGCTGCAATAGCCCGTGTAATGTGCATGATTATCGCTCAACAATTTAACATCATTTGTGACCTGACCTTGTAAAAAAGCCAGCGCATCGTCACCACTGATTTCAAGCAAATCAAGATGGGATAAATCGCAAATAATATTGTCAGTGTGTGCATAGGCGAGCTCTTTTTCAGTGTTGCCAAAAGAACTAATCGTGCCATTACTAAACACAGCACCTTTAATAAATAGAAACTCCTGCCAATCGTTGTTTGCCATGTGATACTCTAAAATAAAATTGATATTGTTCATTATAACGTGAAGCCACTTAACCTGACATTCCATCCATCGCGCATCATGCTCTGCATGCTGATTGCAGCCGCGCTATTTTTTGCTAGCATGTTATTTGTAGTACCAATCGCATGGCGATATTGGTCAGCGTTTCGGTGGATATTATTGGCTTTTATTGTGCTGGTGACGATTTATGTTATTGCAAAAAATGCGTTATTAAGCCTGCCTTGGTCTTATGTGGGGCTGAGTATTGACAGCAAAAACCAACTGCAGTTACTGCGTAAGGATGGTACGCGCTTGGACGTTTTGGTACGGCCTAGTACGACAGTGACTGCTTTTTTGACGGTGCTAAATGGTCAGGTAAAATCTCCTACACTGCTAGAGAAAATTTTTACACTGCATGTGTTGATATTGCCTGATACGCTTAATGCTGAAGATTATCGCCAGCTTAGAGTTTGGATGCGTTGGGCTAAAGTTGTGCAGAAATAAAAGCAGGTGGCTGTTTGCTTGCTATGTCTTTTTTTACAAAACGGCTAAACGGCACATAAGCCAACAACAGGAATAAGCCAGCAAGCCCAGCCAATGCTGATGAAAGTGACCAAGGCGCCCATTCACGCCGTGCGGGCTTTTGTTTTTTCATGGCGGATTGTAGTGTCATGTATGTATCACCGCGTACATACGTTGCACCGATTTCTTTCGCCATGGCTTGCAAGGTGGCTTCAGAAAGCTTGGATAAATACCGGTCGTTGATGTCTTCAGCGATGTCTTTTTTGCGATTCAGCAACCCCGCCGCCGCAATCGGTGCGGCGCCAGGCGCTAATTGCATACTTTCATGAGACCAATAGCCTAGTAGCTGATTTTTTTCAGTAAATTTTGGAATGGCCGCACCTTTTTCACTGCCAATGCCTACCAAAAGCCAGCCATCAGCATTTTGCAAGGTGGATAAATCACGCGTATTAAAAGCATGTAATTTAGGTGCTTCTTCACCGTCACTAAAAAAAACTACCTGCGCCGGTTCAGGGAAGTTACTCACCACGCGCGAGGTGGACAGCATGCTTTCACGCACGCGGCTGTCGGCTGTCCAAGCGTTTCGCCAGTCAATGTGGTCCAGTGTATCTTGTATGGCAGAAAAATTACTGCAGACTTCTATTGGTAAATACAAGGTGACGATATTAACCCCTGAAAACATGCCTAAGCCCACTTTGGTGTCGCAGGGCAGGGATGAGATGGTTTCACGCAATAATTGTTTGGTATGGTCTAACCGGCTGGCAGGTTTGCCATTCACCTGCATGTCCACCGCATTCATGCTTTGCGTAATATCGACAATAAAAAAATAACTATGAATGTCATGCTTAACGGGCACGCTTGGCTTTAACAAAGCGAGTAACAAAAGCGTCAATACCGCCAACAACACCAATAAATCTTGATGTGCGGCTAACTTCTTATAATATTGACGTTTTGCCATCGCTTAGTTATGTAAAGTGATTGTCATGAGCAATGCTGGCTTCATTGTGGCTCAAGTGTGTACGTTTGAATTCCTTTTTATATAGCCGCAGTGTGCTCGCCATTTGTTGAATTGGGTGCTTTGTAAAATAAGCCCACAGTAACAATAACCCAGCCAAAGTCGCAAACACCCAGCTCAAATTAAAGGGTGCAACATCACGGCGGGCAGGTTTTTGTGTTTTCATCGCATCTAGCAGGGTATGTATGTTGTCTCCATTAATATATTTCGCACCAATTTCTTTAGCTACTGAGGTTAAATATTCGGCATCTAACTTTGAAATGTACCGATCATTTGCGCCAGCCACGTTGTCATCGCGCGTCCCTAAGGTAGATTCAGAAATTTGCGCAATCCCCGGCTGTAAGGCAAAACTCTCGTTTGACCAGTAACCAATAACTTGATTTTTGTCACTTAGTTTAGGAATCGCTTCACCTTTTTCAGAACCCACGCCAACCAATAACCAGCCATCTGCACCCTGAAAATTGGTTAAATCTTTGGTGTTAAAAGCATGCAGTTTCGGGGCTTCCTCACCGTCAGTAAATAACACTACTTGTGCCGGTTCAGGAAAGCTGCGAATCGTTCTGGAAATTCCATATAAACTTTCTCGAATACGGCTGTTGCCAGACCATGCTGTGCGCCAATCTAAGTGGTCAATCGTGTCTTGTATGGCTGCAAAATTTTCACAAACTTCAATCGGGTTATAAAGTGCGGCAACGCTGTTGCCCGCAAATAAACCAATACTCACTTTTGTGCCGCAAGGCAGTGAAGATACCGTTTCATGCATCAGTTGCTGAGTGTGAGCAATACGCGCGGAAGGTTTTCCATTCACTTTCATATCCACTGTATTCATGCTTTGTGAAATATCAGCAATCAGCAAATAGGTGTAAATGTTATGCTTTATCGGCACCGTGGGCTTAAGCAGCGCGATGATCAAACATAGCAATGCACCACTAAGCAGTGCCGTATCACGATTTTTTTTAAAATAAATGAACCAGGATTTCATTTAGTTACTTTCAAATCTTTTGTTATATTAAGGTAAACCATTGGGGATGTTGCCCAGTATTAAACCTGGGGTATCAGAATCTCCTACACCTGGAGTTGGGTTTTCAGGTAATAAAGTAATCACGCGGTCAAGATTTCGGCGTGTTCCCCAATGTTGATTATCTGCTTTCAGCGCCTGTTTATAAGAGCTGTGCGCCTGCATGAGTAGGTATTCAACCTCATCTCTAATTTTAGAATCATTACCGCCGCTCACTTGCAGTGCTTTTAAAAAGAACATATTGCCAATATTGTGCTGTACTGCCGCGCGCTGGCTTAGAGTGCCTTTTTGTGTAAGTTGTGAATACAAAAGCGTAGCCTCTTTAAAGCGCTCATTTTTTGCCAACCAATAGGCAGTGGCATATTTTGCTTCAAAACTTTGCTTATCAGTTTGCGGGTTTTTACCAGTACTGACCGCCAGATTAAATGCCTCAATTTGGCGAATACGGTTGAGTTCATAGGCAAGCCCAGCGCCGCTTGCAAGTGCAGTGAGCACAAGTAAAATAGTGATTTTTTTAACACTAAACCAATGTCTAATCGTGGTTAGTTTCATGCTTTTGTGCTCCAGGTTTTTACTTCTAAATATTTGACAGCTAAGAGAAGCGCAATCATTAAGGTTGCCAGTAAGTAGCAAAGCTGGGTGAAATCTCGCCCAGGAATTTTTTCCATATATTTAATGGGTTTCTTCTCTTTTTGGTCGATATCTGCAATGGCGACTTCAAGTGATTTCGGGTTTTCAGCCTCATAGGCCTGAAAAGGAGTGCGCAATTGCTTAAAGTAGTAGTAAAGCTCTACTTCTGTGGGGAGCGCTTCTTCGTAATTTGATTCATACTTGGTGTCAAAAATACTTACGCCGCCCGGTTGCCTCAACACAATCCAATACAGTGAAATGTTAAAGCGTTGTAACCAGTCACGTAATTTTTGCTGAACTTCTGAGCTCACGCGACCGGCACCGTCTGAAATTAAGATAATGGCGCGCGAACCTGAATCTGGCACTTTTTCAAACAATCCGACAGCACTGGTCAGGCCACCACCAATATTAGTTTGAAAGAGGGAGTTACCTGCAGTGGCTTTGATAGCGCCTAAAATTGCCTCGCGACTTTCGGTGAGCGGTAAAACGTACATGGCAGAGTTACTAAATGTAATCACACCTATCATGTCATTTTGGCGCTTGCTAACAAAGTCTGACATGATTCTAGCCGCAGCAACGGATTTGGTTTCGCCCACACGACCTTCAGCAGTGCCGCCAGAAAATGGGTCATCCATACTGGCGCTTCTATCAATTACCATGCCGATTTGTGCCCCAACACCGATGCGCTCAACTTTTTGCTCCAAGCTATGTGGGCCGGCTAAGCCAAATATAATACAAACCAGAGCAAGTGACGCCAAAATTTTCAGCAACAATCCAATGAGGTTTGAAAGCGGGTCGGGTGGCAACATGGCCACCCATGAATAAGTGCGGGTGTGTGAACGCTCAAGCAATATTGGTAATAAAGCAAGCGGGAGCAACCACAATAATAATGGATGATTAAATGCCATTACGCATTAGCCTTTTGCTTGTTTTCAGGGCGCAGGCCACGTTCGCAATCACGTAATTGACGGCAAAACTTTAACAACCAAGCTTTTGGGCTATCATCGAGATGAACAGTGGCATTCGGTTCAAAAAAGACTTGTTTAGATAGGTTAAAAAACTGTTCAATTTGGCTGCTTGCTGGCGCAAAAGCGGGTTTTGAGGTGACAAAGTCCGCGATATTGCTAGCAAACAAACTATTTCCAGCGGTGCGATTGAGCGATTGATGAACACGTGCCACTGCAGTTTGCAAGCCTTC
>JAKQTB010000206.1 GCA_029569495.1 Pseudomonadota bacterium
GCTAAGCGACTTTGCGCCGCTTTTAATCTAAATTCAGAGCCTGATAATACTGCTTGCGAGAAAAAACTTTCATCCTGATTTAATTGCGCTAATAAATTACTTAACGTATCAGCGCTTAGTTGCCCAACAGCATCACCCGCAGCAATTTGTGAAAATAAATAACCCAATTCGTCGTCTTGGCTACCAAAACTCACCAAATTTGAAAGTGACGACAATATCATCCGCGCCAAGCTAGAGAGCTGATACAGCCTACGCTCGCTATCCCAAAGTAATAAATCATGCTCGCGCAAGCGTTTAAGCACGGTTTCTAACTTGGTATTATCAATAAAACTTAAATGATTTTGTAATTGTTGCGGCGTCCATTCTGGCGCGTCTGCACGTGAGGCAATTTCACGCAGAATTGCCAAACGTATCATCACCTCTTCGCTACCACCCCGAAACAGCGCGATTAAGGCCTGAATCACATTGGCAGATTGCAATAACGGAAACAGCGCATCTACATCGCGCGGCGAGACACCTGTTGATAAAAAGTCTTGAAATGCGTTTTCGTCAAAGTGTTGCAAAACATTTTGCCCTATAAACTTTAGTTAGTTACCCAATTTTCTAATTGCAAGGCTGGTACACGCTCAAATTCGCGTAAGTTATTAGTCACCAGCACCAAGCCTTCACTTCGCGCATGGGCGGCAATGTGTAAGTCATTTACGCCGATGGGTTGACCTGCTTTCTCTAGTGCGGCACGGATGCTGCCGTAGTGCTGGGCTGCTTTGGGTGTATAAGGCAATACTTCTAATCGGCTACAAAAATCTTCTATCACCGTGTAATTTTGCGCTGGCTGGCTACTTTTTTCTGCACCGTGAATAAGCTCTGCCAAGGTGATGCTAGAAATTGCCATGCGGCTAGCGTTTTGATTAAACGTTGCCATCACCTCCATGGGGCGGCGTTTAATCACATAAATCACAATGTTGGTATCTAGCAAATAAGTGATCATTTAAAATGCCTCGCGCTCGGCTTGGGCTTGGCTTGCTCGCTCAACCATAAAGTCATCGGTGGCTTTAGTTTGGCTTGTAAAAAAGCTATCCCAGCTTGATTGCAAAGGCGCGATAATGCGCTCTTTACCAACGGCGCGCACACTAACTTGCTTCACATCTTCAGGCAAACGCATATCAGCTGGCAGGCGCACAGCTTGGGTACGATTATTAGTAAAAACGGTGCTGGTAGTCATGATATTTACTCCTATAATGCAACGTATATTGCATGAGTATATAGCATGAGTTTTTTGAGTGCAAGTCAAACAAATTTCTAGTTGCATTCAAACGAAGACAAGGCAGTGGCTCCCATACAGTACAATGAGTACAGCAATAGCCGATAGCGCTGTATTCGCTTAAATGCAACTAGAAATCAAACGCCCTGCTTTAAACTTTCCATAATAAACGGGTCAAGGTCGCCATCTAGCACGCCTTGCGTATTGCCGATTTCCACGCCTGTGCGCAAATCTTTAATGCGGCCTTGGTCTAGCACGTAACTTCTGATTTGATGTCCCCAACCAATGTCTGTTTTGGCATCTTCTAAGGCTTGTTTCTCTGCATTGCGTTTATTAAGTTCTAAGTTATACAACGCGCCTTTCAGCATGTTCATGGCTTCGTCGCGGTTGCGGTGTTGGCTTCTATCATTTTGGCACTGCACCACTACGCCTGTGGGAATATGCGTGATACGCACAGCAGAATCTGTTTTGTTAATATGCTGGCCGCCCGCGCCCGAAGCGCGATAAGTATCAATGCGCAAATCGGCTGGGTTGATTTCAATTTGAATCGAATCATCCACTTCAGGGAAAATCTGCACACTGGCAAAACTGGTGTGGCGTTTAGCGTTAGAATCAAAAGGTGATTTTCGTACTAAACGATGCACGCCGTTTTCAGTGCGCAACGTACCGTAAGCATAATCGCCCGTGACCTTGAGCGATGCACCCTTAATGCCCGCCACATCGCCGTCTGAAAGCTCAAGCACTTCTACCTTAAAGCCTTTGCGCTCGGTGTAGCGTAAATACATGCGCAATAACATGTTGCACCAGTCTTGCGCCTCTGTGCCGCCAGAGCCAGATTGAAACTCTACAAAGCAATTGGCATTATCCAACTCGCCTGAAAACATGCGTTGAAACTCCATCTCGGCGATTTGCTTTTCTAAAGCTTCAGAATCCGCCTTAACGCTTAATAGAGTATCATCGTCATTTTCTTCACGCGCCATGTCAAACAATTCTTGCGCGTCTTTAATGCCCGCTTCTAGGTTCTGCAAATTATGCACCACCAGCTCTAGGCTACGTTTTTCTTTGCCTAGTTTTTGCGCTGTCTCGGCGTTATCCCAAATTTTGGGGTCTTCTAGCAGACCATTGACTTCTTCTAGCTTTTGCGACTTGTTTTCAAAGTCAAAGATACCCCCTAAGGGCAAGATGGCGCTCGCTTAAATCGGCCAAGCGGTTGTTGATGAGGTTAAGTTGTTCGGCTTCCATGATAGGCACTATCGATTGTAAAAATTACGATTATACAGTAAAGCACTAATCGCTTTTGGATGGCGCATGCACCACTTCGCCATCTTCTTTGGTAAACGTGCCTATGTTTGCGTTATCCAAAATACCGAGTACTAGCTCTGAAGGGCGGCATAATTTTATGCCTTTACTGGTTTCTACAATCGGGCGGTTGATTAAAATCGGATGCTGCAACATAGCGTCTAATAATGCTTCTTCAGATAAATGAGGATTGTCTAGCCCTAATTCAGCGTATGGCGTACCTTTTTCACGAACGAGTGCGTGAATGTTGCCGCCAGTTTTACTGATAATTTCTTGCAGTTTTTCACGCGTGGGCGGCGTTTTTAAATATTCAATTACGGTAGGTTCTACCCCACTGGCGCGTATCATGGCCAAGGTGTTTCTTGATGTGCCACAAGCGGGGTTATGGTAAATCGTTACTGGCATTTTATCTTCCTCATGCATTTGTTAAGCTTCATACCAAGCGCGGCTTTTATTCACAATTGCCACCACAGACAACATTACTGGCACTTCAATCAGCACACCAACCACCGTCGCCAACGCCGCACCTGAGTTAAAGCCAAATAAGGCAATGGCGGTGGCTACTGCCAACTCAAAAAAATTTGAAGCGCCAATCAATGCAGATGGACCGGCTACGCAATGTGCCACTTTAAATTTTTTATTCAACCAATAGGCTAACATCGAATTAAAATAGGTTTGTATTAAAATCGGCACGGCCAAGAGCCCAATAATCATCGGTTGGTTTAAAATCTGCTGCCCTTGAAAGCCAAATAATAAGATAAGCGTGGCGAGCAAGGCTGTCAGCGAGATTGGGTGCAATTGTTTGAGCGTAGTTTCCAGCGCCAACTGACTTTTTGCGAGCAAAACTTTGCGCAGTATTTGGCTGATGATCACTGGCACCACAATAAACAACATTACCGAAATCAGCAAAGTATTCCACGGCACCACAATGCTTGATAAGCCTAGTAAGAGCGCCACAATTGGCGCAAAGGCAACGAGCATAATCGCATCGTTGATGGCCACTTGCGAAAGGGTAAATTTGGCATCGCCATTACATAGATTGCTCCAGACAAACACCATGGCCGTGCAAGGGGCGGCAGCGAGTAAAATAAGTCCGGCAATATAACTATCAATTTGCTCTGCTGGTAAATACGCTACAAAAAGGTGTCGGATAAAAATCCATGCCAGTAACGCCATTGAAAACGGCTTCACAAACCAGTTAATAAAAAGCGTCACACTTATTCCACGGCGGTGCGCCAACACTTCTTTCATTGCACCAAAATCTACTTTTAATAACATAGGAATAATCATTAGCCAAATCAAAACGGCAACGGGCAAATTCACTTCAGCCACTTTTAAGCTGCCAACTGCTTGAAAAAAATCAGGAAAAACCTGGCCCAGCAATATGCCAACAACAATGCAAGCCAATACCCACCAAGTGAGACTTTTTTCAAATGTGCCAATTTGTGGCTTTTGCTTGGCGATAGACTTGGGTTGCATGCGAATTTAATTTCTTGGTTGATATGATGTTGATGGATTATATCGCAGATAAATTGATATTTTTATGACATTTGCCCTCGCGAATTAAGTCACGGGAGGTTAAACTACGCATATTATAAAAATGAAACAAAACTGTAATAAATTAGGGAGCAAAAAAATGAAAAGTAGTATTTTTAGCCGGTTGATGTCTGCCATTACGCCGCATAGCGACAATTACTTTATTTTATTTAACAACTTGGCTGATTGCGCGGTGCGCGCCTCAAAAGTATTAGCGATGATGACTGCCGTCAGTGAAGATGAAAAGTTTGAAGTACACTTCGCAGAAATACGAAAAATTGAATCTGAGGCAGATGGCTACACCAAAGAAATTTTACTCTCACTACACAAAACCTTTATTACGCCTTTTGACCGTCGCGAAATTCGCGAGTTGGCAATGGCGCTTGATGACATTATCGACTTTATGGAAGATATTCCACAAAGTGCAAAAATATACGGCCGCTCAAGCTTTACCCCTGAAATGGTGGCACTTGCACAAATTTTATTACGCGCCTCTGAAAAAGTGCGCGATACCGTACACATGCTGGGTGACATGAAGAATGCTGAACGTATTTTACGTACCTGTGAAGAAATCAACCTGATTGAAGGTGAAGGTGATCACGTGATGCGTGCTGGCGTGCAACGCCTGTTTTCTGAAGAATCAGACGCACGTACGATTATGCGTTCAAAAGTGCTTTACGATTTATTTGAAGAAGCGATTGACAGCTGTCAGGATGTATCTGATGTCATTCACGGCGTAGTGCTAGAGCGCATTTAAGGGGTTAACATGGAACACGCAATCGTCATTATGGCGGTGCTGGTAGTGGTAGCCCTCATATTCGACTTTATGAACGGCTTTCACGACGCAGCCAACTCCATCGCACTTATGGTATCCACACGCCTGCTTACCCCGCAAGCAGCAGTATTATGGGCAGCTTTCTTTAACTTTATCGCGTTTGTTATTTTTGGCACCGCTGTGGCCAAAATGGTTGGCAAAGGGATTATTGACCCCGACATTGTCAACAATGCCGTCATCTTTGGCGCGCTCAATGGTGCCATTATCTGGAATCTCATCACGTGGTGGCTTGGTATTCCTTCATCCTCTTCTCACGCACTGGTCGGTGGTTTAGTTGGTGCTGGGGTTGCAAAAGGTGGTACTGGAGCGATTGTAGCAGCGGGCCTCATTAAAACGTCTGCGGCTATTATCCTGTCACCACTTTTTGGCATGTTACTGGCGATGATTTTAATGGTGAGCGTACTTTGGCTGTTTGAAAAATCTTCGCCCTACCCTACTGAAAGAAGATTTAATAAAATGCAGTTTGTTTCTTCTTCGCTCTACAGCTTGGGTCACGGCGGCAACGATGCGCAAAAAACCATGGGGATTATCACGGTACTGCTGGTTGCCAATGGCTTCCAACAAGGCTTTGAAGTGCAATTTTGGGTCATTATCTCATGCCACATTGCCATGGCTTTAGGAACCTTATTTGGCGGATGGCGCATTGTACGCACCATGGGCATGGGCATTACACGCATTCGCCCTTCTGGTGCCTTCAGCGCCCAAACTTCAGGTGCAATAGCCTTATTTCTGGCGACCTATCTTGGCATACCAGTTTCAACCACGCACACCATTACGGGCGCCATTATTGGCGTAGGCATCACACGCCGCGCCTCTGCGGTGCGTTGGGGGTTGGCCTCACGCATTGTTTGGGCATGGGTGCTGACGATTCCATGTTCTGGCTTAATTGCGGCAGCCGCTTACCATTTTGGTAAATCATTTTTATAGATTGGTTTTGCGTGCCGTACAAATTAAGGCGTTTTTTTCGCTAAAAAAACCGAGTAAAACCACTTAAAAATCCCCGAGAGAAAAACAATGCCCTGCGAGCCTTTATTTATAAGGATCGCAGGGCATCTCAAAAGGTTGAGTGTAATTTTGTGCTGTTTTGATATGAAATAATGTGCAAATTTACAGCGCTAACGTCGCGACCAATTGCAACTTAACCAGCCGCTTTTTTTACCACTTCTGCAATTTCTTCTGCGAGTTTTTGTACCAATGTGCGGTCTTGGCCTTCTACCATGACTCGTATTTTTGGCTCCGTACCCGATGCACGCAGTAACACGCGACCAGTGTTATTCAATGTTACTTCCGCTTGTTTGACTGCCTGTTGAATACTTGCATGATTCAAATCGAGCTTTTGCTTAGTAGTCACGTTAATCAGTACTTGCGGGTACAGCACAAGTTTTTCGCGCATTTGTGCGAGCGTTTTGCCACCTTCCACCAGCGCTTGCAGCACTTGCAAGGCCGCGATAATAGCATCGCCACTGGTATGCTTATCTAGCGTTAAAATATGGCCAGAATTTTCACCGCCCAATTTCCAGTTTTTAGTGTTGAGCAACTCTAAAACGTAACGGTCGCCCACGTTGGCGCGGCCGAAGGGGATTTGATGTTTTTGCAGCGCGTGTTCCAGCGCGAGATTGGTCATCAATGTACCCGCCACACCGCCTTTGAGCTTACCTTTTGCGTATAAACCCAGCGCGATAATATACAGCAGTTGATCACCATCTAACAAATGACCTTCTGCATCCACCATCATCACGCGGTCACCATCACCATCAAAGGCGATGCCTAAATCGGCTTGGTGTTCAACCACGGCTTTTTGCAAGGCTTGTGGATGCGTTGAACCCACTTGTTCGTTAATGTTGAGGCCATCTGGACGGTTGCCGATACAAATCACTTCTGCGCCGAGTTCATGAAACACATCTGGTGCTACGTGGTAAGTTGCACCATGCGCGCAATCGAGCACAATTTTGAGCCCGCGTAAGTCGAGATGATTTGGGAACGTGCTCTTGCAGAATTCCACATAACGCCCAGCCGCGTCATCAATACGGCGTGCCTTGCCTAACTTAGCTGATTCCATGACTTGCATCGGTTTGTCGAGCTCCGCCTCAATCGCGTGTTCGATATCATCTGGTAATTTGGCGCCATCGGCAGAAAAAAACTTAATCCCGTTGTCATCATACGGATTATGCGAGGCCGAAATCACAATACCCGCCTGTGCGCGCAGTGCGCGAGTTAAATAGGCCACCGCTGGCGTAGGCATTGGGCCGGTGAGCAACACATCCACGCCCGCTGCAGACAAGCCTGCCTCAAGCGCGGCCTCTAACATGTAGCCTGAAATGCGGGTATCTTTACCAATTAACACCGCAGGGTGCGCACCTTTAGCTAAGTTAACCTGCAATCCTGTGAGCACTTTACCTGCGGCATAGCCCAACCGCATCACAAACTCTGGGGTAATAGGGTATTCACCCACGCGCCCGCGAATACCATCTGTGCCGAAATATTTTTTACTCATGTTTTACGCTTTCTTGTTTAATTTTTAGTATCTTTGGTGAAAAACTTTTAGCTTATTTATTTACCTTTTAGGCCCTATCTAAAAAAAATTAGGTACCCAATGATTGCCACAAACCCAATGATTGCGATTCGTAAAACACTCTCTTGCGAAAGCCCTTTTGCCTGCAAATGAGCAAGATACTTCTCTTTGAGTACTGCGTCAGTTTCCAAATATGCCTCGATGCGTTCTTTTGATTCTTTCAGGCTCAAGCCCGTTTTCTCACGCGTGATTTTAATAGCTTGAATTAACTTTCCCTCAGCAATCGCATCCTTTGCCTCTGCTGGTATTTCCCTATCATTTGTGCGCATTTATAATTACCTAATTTTGTGTTGAGCATCATCTAAAGAATCGCGGCCACCACTTTAAGCGCATCCACGGTTGCTTTCACGTCATGGACACGCACAATCTTTGCACCTTTCATGGCCGAAATGACCGATGCGGCAATACTGGCATACAAACGCTGATTTTGATCTCCCCCCGCAATAGCCCCCAACACAGATTTTCGTGACAAACCCACTAACAATGGCAGGCCGATACGATGCAACTTTTCTAGCTGTTGGATGAGGCTAATGTTATGTTCACGCGTTTTACCAAAGCCAAAACCCGGGTCAAGTACAATTCTATTTTTAGCAATGCCATGGTTTAAACACACCTGCAAACGGTCTGCCAAAAACTGCCCCACCTCAATCACAACATCTTCATAATGCGGTGACATCTGCATAGTCATAGGGTTACCCTGCATGTGCATCAAACAGATACCAACATGACTCTTTGCTAGCACATCCAGTGCGCCAGGTTCCTGCAATGCACGTACATCATTCACCATATCAGCGCCTGCTGCAATGGCTTGGCGCATCACTTCTGGTTTATAGGTGTCTATAGAAATCGGCACCGTTGAAACACCATTGAGTGCCTCAATCACTGGAATCACGCGGCTTATTTCTTCATCTAAAGACACGGGCGCTGCCCCTGGACGTGTGGACTCGCCACCAATATCCAAAATATCCGCACCTTCAGCAATTAGTGTTAATGCGTGACAAACTGCAGCCTGCGTAGAAGTATATTTTCCGCCATCAGAAAATGAATCCGGCGTCACATTGACAATGCCCATCACATGCGGGCGATTAAGCTTGAGTTGGTACTTGCCGCAAATGAAAGTGCTGGTTGATTCAGAAGGAGTGGTCATGTGGCATTATACTTAAAATCAAGGCAATAAAAAAAGGGCTAGAAATCTAGCCCTTTTTTAAACCATTGACCGCTTATTCAGATTTAGCTGATGGCTGTGGTGCCGGTGCAGCGCCTACACCCGTGGTGCCAGAATCACGCGGCGTGCTGGTTTTGCTTTGTGTTGGCTTTGGTGGACGCACTGGAATGCCGGCCATAATGTCGTTGATTTGGTCTGCATCAATGGTTTCATACTCCATCAGCGCAGCGGTCATCGCCTCCACTTTATCGCGATTATCTTCGAGCAACTTACGTGCAAGCGCGTACTGCTCATCTAAAATACGGCGAATTTCTGCGTCCACTTTTTGCTGGGTTGCTTCAGAAATGGTTTTAGCGCTCATGCTACCGAAAAATGAATCTTGCTCATCACCCGCATACACCATGGTACCCAGCGCATCACTCATGCCGTACTTGGTGACCATGGCGCGGGCAAGTTTGGTGGCACGTTCAAAGTCATTGGATGCGCCCGTTGACATTTGATGCATGAAGATTTCTTCAGCAATACGGCCGCCAAATAAAATTGAAATTTCTTCCAACATTTTATCTTTATAGTTACTGATACGATCAAACTCCGGCAATTGCCAAGTTAAGCCTAATGCCCAGCCGCGCGGCATGATGGTTACTTTATGTACAGGGTCTGCTTTTGGTAACAATTTCGCCACCACCGCATGGCCTGACTCATGATAAGCCGTGTTGCGGCGCTCTTCTTCACGCATCACCATCGACTTACGCTCAGGGCCCATGAAGATTTTATCTTTAGCATCTTCAAAATCTTGCATATCGACAGTGCGCTTATTGCGGCGCGCAGCAAAAAGCGCAGCTTCATTGACCAAGTTTGCTAAGTCAGCACCAGAAAAGCCTGGTGTACCGCGTGCAATAATGTCAGCTTTCACGTCTACATCAATGGGCACTTTACGCATGTGTACCAATAAAATTTGTTCGCGGCCTTTAATATCAGGCAAGCCTACCATCACTTGGCGGTCAAAGCGGCCCGGACGAAGCAAGGCTTTGTCTAACACATCCGCGCGGTTAGTTGCAGCAATCACAATTACACCAGAGTTTGCTTCAAAGCCGTCCATCTCTACCAGTAATTGGTTGAGTGTTTGCTCGCGTTCGTCGTTGCCACCGCCAGTACCTGATCCACGACTGCGTCCAACGGCATCAATCTCATCAATAAAAATGATGCAAGGTGAACTCTTCTTGGCGTTTTCAAACATGTCACGCACGCGCGAAGCGCCCACGCCGACAAACATCTCAACAAAGTCAGACCCTGAAATAGTAAAGAACGGTACTTTTGCTTCACCCGCAATGGCGCGGGCAAGTAAGGTTTTACCTGTGCCCGGAGGGCCGACCATCAGCACACCGCGCGGAATACGTCCACCCAGCTTTTGAAATTTGGTCGGGTCACGCAAAAAGTCGACGATTTCAGTCACTTCTTCTTTTGCCTCGTCACACCCGGCCACATCAGCAAAGGTCGTGGAGTTATTGGTTTCGTCTAACTGACGTGCTTTGCTCTTACCAAAAGAAAATGGCCCACCACCTTTACCGCCGCCTTGCATTTGGCGCATAAAGAAAATCCAAACGCCAATGAGTAAAATCATTGGGAACCATGACACGAGTATGCTCACGAACAATGACTGCTCTTCATCAGGTTTAGCTTCTACCACCACGTTATTTTCAAGCAAATCTGAAACCAGCCAAATGTCTGAAGGCGCATAAGTGCTGAATTTTTTACCGTCATGGGTTGTGCCACGCACAACACGTCCATCAATTTGCACTTTAGCAATTTGGCCAGCTTTAACTTCTTGCATAAATTGTGAATACACAACTTGGTTATCAGTGCTGTTTTTAACGCCTGTTAGATTAAATATGGTCAACATGACCATCACAATCGCCAACCAAATCGCAATATTCTTAAATGTATTATTCAAAATTCCGTTCCTTGATTAAAAGGGATAAATATCTGTCTGATTTTACGGCATTTTTAATCTGATGAAAATGCTGAAAACCTGTTTTTACTACTTTTTTCCTAAACCAAGCAAATACACTTCACTGCTACGGTCGCGGGAGGCTTTGGGTTTGCGTGTCACAACTTTATCAAACATTTGTCGCATGTCTTTGACAAGTTCATCAAAACCAGCGCCTACGAACACTTTGACTAGAAAGTTGCCATTAGGTTTCAGCCAATCTTTACTAAACGCCAGCGCCAACTCAGTTAAATAGGCCGCACCTGCCTGGTCCACATCTTTGATACCGGTTATATTGGGCGCCATGTCAGCAATTACAAGGTCAACCTGACTTTTATTTAATGCCGCTTCAAGTTGCCGCAACACGGATGCTTCACGAAAATCACCTTGAATGAACTCTACACCCGCAATCGGATGCATGTCTAGAATATCGAGTGCGATGACACGTCCCTGCCCTTTTAGACGCTGCACCGCCACTTGCGACCAACTACCTGGCGTTGAGCCTAAATCAACAATCGTCATGCCCGGCTTGATGAGTTTGTCTTTGTCATCAATTTCGAGCAATTTATAAGCTGCGCGCGCGCGATAACCCTCTTTTTGCGCAAGCTTTACGTAGGGGTCATTCAAATGTTCTTGCATCCACGCTTTGCTGGTTTTAGTGGGTTTCATAGCAGATCGACTTCATTCGAGATAAGGTTTCATTCAACGTTAAACATGGCTTCATGTTAAAATGTGCAGCAGTCATCACATTATAAAAGAACATCATGAAACCAACTAACTTAAAGCTCACCACCAAACAAATTGCACACTTACGCGGCAAAGCGCATGACTTGAACCCTGTGGTGATGATAGGCAACAACGGCCTGACTGACAACGTGCTAAAAGAAATTGAGCTGAATTTGAATGCGCACGAACTCATTAAAGTGCAAGTAGCGGGCGACGACCGCGATGCGCGCAAAGCTATTTTTAATGACATTGCCACTAAAACCAATGCGCTTGCAGTGCACCACATTGGCAAGCAGTTGGTCTTTTATCGCCCAAGCGACACGGTAAAAGAGTCTGCCAAAATTGTCATTCCAAGATAATTTAGCGCGTTAAAAATTACTTTTTTTAGCATTATTTAAGCACAACCCTTTTGCACTGCCCTAGAAGCCTTTATTTATAAGGCTCTCAGGGCAGTGTTTTTTGCTCGGAGGATTTTTCATGCATTGAAATAGGTTGAATGCTCTGCGCTTTAGTTAAGCAATACACCTGCATCCCCAGCGCAATTTTTAAATCAACCAACGCTTTATTTGTGACTTCTACCATCAATTCAACGCCAACATCCACCGATACCAATGTTCTTGACCCAACCACCTGAATGCTTGAAACCGTACCTGCAAGCTGGTTTTGTATCGAAATCCCCTCAATTAAATGGGTGGATAAAGCAATATTAGCAGCGGCAATCGAAACCGAAACCATGCTGCCCAGCGGCGCGTCAATGGTTGGCATCACAATACGCTGCTTGCCGACGGTAGCGATGGTGTAACCAAGCGTTGCATGATGCGCTAAAATGCGGGTATGCAGGACATTTTCTACCCCGAGCGATTGCGCGAGTGCCAGCACGCGCTCATCGTGAATCACTTGATTAAAGTCGCCTACTGCCAGAATTTTTCCAGCCTCTAGCATGGCAATTTTTGGCGTCAAATACAAAATTTCGTCAATGGCATGGCTGACATACACCATCGGCGTTTGTGTTTCATCTTTGATTCGGCGTAAAAACGGTAGAATTTGACGTTTCAGGCGCACATCTAATGAGGCAAGCGGTTCATCTAACAACAACAAACGTGGCGATGCCAGCAACGCCCGGCCTAACGCCACGCGTTGTTTCTCGCCGCCTGAGAGTTGCAATGGCTTTTGCTTTAAAAGTTGTCCAATCTCCAGTAGTTCGACCACCTGATTGAAACCTAAACGACGCTTTTCTTTAGCCAGTAACTTAAAGCCATAATTCAAATTATCTTGCACTGTTAACTGTGGAAATAGCCGATTATCTTGAAACATCATCCCAATATGGCGCTGATGTGCGGGGATGTTGATGCCTTTTACACGATCAAACAAACACGCACCTTCTAAGGTAAATTGTCCCGCATCTGGCGTAACAAGGCCGGCCATCATCGCCAACAGCGTGCTTTTTCCAGCACCCGATGGGCCATAAATACCCATGACACCGTGGTCTGGAATTTCAGCCTGCATGTCCAAATTAAAAGATTGCCGGTGGTGATAGAAATGAAATTTCATGGGTAATTGTTGTTTGGCGGTTTCTAGTAATTAGTGACTACTTTTATGCGCTGGCCGCAGCGTATAAATAAACAATAACACCACAAATGAAAAGACTAGCATCACTGCCGAAAGTGCATGCGCTTGCATATATTCAAGAGCTTCTACGTGGTCGTATATTTGCACAGAAGCCACGCGCGTCACGCCTGGAATGTTGCCGCCAATCATTAATACAACGCCAAATTCACCGATAGTATGCACAAAGGTAAGAATAATGGCCGTTAAAAACCCAGCACGCGACAACGGCACAGCAATTGTAAAAAAACGATGCTGCGCAGAAGCGCCAAGCGTCGCAGCGGCATCCAGTAAATTTTTATCCACTGCTTCAAACGCATTTTGCAAGGGTTGCACCATAAATGGCAAAGAATAGATAATAGATGCCACCACTAACCCCCCAAAAGTGAACGGTAACGCTTGCCAGCCTAACTGATGCATCAAGCTGCCAATGGGTCCTTGTGGCCCCATGGCCAATAAAAAATAAAACCCAAGCACAGAAGGCGGCAACACCAAAGGCAACGCGACCACTGCACTCACCACCCCTTTGCCTTTTGAGGTGGTGCGTGCAAGCCACCAAGCAAGCGGCGTTGCCAACAACAGCAAAATAACGGTGACGACACTTGCGAGTTTAAGTGTTAACAATATGGCTTGAATATCGGCGGGGCTTAAATGCATGGTATTTTATTAAATTGATAACAATTGTTTATTGAGCCGTCACTGCATCAGGCAAAGTAAAACCGTACCTCACCATGATTTTTCGCGCCTCAGCACTTGACATATAGTCAGAAAACTTTTTAGCGGCTTGGTTGGTTTCTGCACGTTTTGTGATGACAAACCCCTGTTTGAGCGGACTATGTAAAGATTCAGGAATCAGCCAATAGCCACCCTGTTTTGAGAGTTCGTCACTTAATGCTAGTGATAGCGCGATAATCCCTACTTGTGCATTCCCCGTTTGAACAAACTGCGCGGTTTGCGCAATATTTTCACCATATACCAATTTAGGCTCAACTTGATGCCAAAGATTTTTTGACCTTAACGCTTCTTCAGCACGCTTGCCATAAGGTGCATGTTTGGGGTTAGCGATGGCAATGCGGCTAATATCTGCGCGAGTGATATCTTCCAAGCGCAATTTAGTTGCATCTAACTGGGCTTTTGGGCTCCATAAAACAATACGTCCAAACGCGTAAGGCTTAGTTAGGCCTGCTGTAAGGCCAGCCGCTTCTAATTTCTCGGGGTAGCTAATATCTGCTGAAAAATATAAATCATAAGGGGCCGCTTGCTGAATTTGTGTATAAATTTTACCTGATGAACCGTAAATCACCTCTACTTCGTCTGCTGGGTTGCCCTTTTTAAACTGCGTGACAATTTCGTCCATGGCAAATTTTAAATCTGCGGCGGCGGCAATGTTGATTTTTTCTGCCATCGATAATGTGGATAAACAAAAGAAAAATATACCCATAAACAGCTGTCTAAGTTGCATTGCAATTTCCATATTGAGTTTAATTGCTTTCTAATCAGGCAGTATATTTAATCACACCTATCGCTATATTCAAACAGGAATAACGATAGATTGCGATATTTTGACTGGTTAGCGTAAGGCTTATGTTGGCGTTGGGAGATTTAAATTTGAAGTAATTAGGTCAAACTCTGTAGCGGTTGAGATAACAGCCTTAGCAACTAAATTACGATAGGTTTGAAGTATTAGATAGCCGAATTCAGTTAATTGCGCTCCACCACCGTGTGGTCCGCCCGGTGATGAGCTCACTAATGGCTGCTTGAAACATTTGTTCATCACATCCACCAGTTCCCAAGCTCGTCGATATGACATACCCATTTTTTTTGCTGCGGCCGAAATAGAGCCACAGCGATCAATCGCTTCTAGTAAATCCGCTTTACCTGGCCCCATGGCGATTAAATTTCCGTGCGTTACCCTTATTTTTAAACCGCTATTAGCCATCAAATAATGAGCTGCACCTTAAATCTAACGTACCTTTAACACCATCACTATCGCCAACAAACACTCTGCAATATAAGCAAAGCTGGCAACCCCATGCCAAGTTCTAAACCGGTCTACAAAGACACTTTGCATCACATCCAAAGGTAAGGCGTCGGTTTTAAGCTGGGCAAGTAAAGGTTGAATGCCAAAGTGGCCAGCCAGCACTAGTAGCAGCATCAGTAGCACAGCCCAAAAATAACCTTGTTTTAGTGCGCTGGTACCAAACACTGACATGCGGTGAATTATTAGAAACGCGCCACTCGCCATGCCAATACAGCTCACCACGGTGAATAATTTTCCGGCAATTGCGCCTGCGAGTTGCTTGTCTTGCAGGGTATCAAATAGCACGTAGGCGCTGACGCCTGTCATCCAGAGCGCCCCCGCCCAAAGTGCGACGACAATGAGAGCGATGCGGTAGGGCATTAGATGTACAACACTTCAATTATTTCGTACTCTTTTACACCGCCTGGTGCTACGACTTCAGCAATCTCACCTTCTGATTTTCCAATTAATCCGCGCGCGATAGGTGAGCTCACAGACACTTT
>JAKQTB010000234.1 GCA_029569495.1 Pseudomonadota bacterium
CCTTTTGTTATTTCTACTGCCTAATAAAATACTTGGCTTATTTTTTCAAAGCATCACGAATTTCACGTAATAATAAAATATCATCTGGTGTTGCTGCTGGCGCTGGAGGCGGCTCTGCTTTTTTCATTTTATTGACCAATTTCACCATTTGGAAAATAATGAAAGCAAGAATAATGAAGTTAATGAGAATAGTAATAAAATTACCATAAGCAAGCGTAGGAATATTGGCTTCTTTAAGTGAGGCAAGTGTGGCCAATCCATTAGGATTATCACCCAGCACAACAAACAAATTACTAAAATCAAAATTACCAAAGCTACCAATAATCGGCATAATCAAATCACCCACCACTGAGTCTACAATTTTGCCAAAAGCGCCGCCGATAATCACACCGACCGCTAAATCCATTACGTTACCCTTACTAATAAACTCCTTAAATTCAGATGCCATACTCATATTGTTCTCCCAAAAAATTGAAATAAATCACATGTTTTTTTAACTGCACAATTGAGTGTTCTCATTGTGGACTTAATATAGTGCGTTTGCTTGTGCTATGTCAATCATCGCGTTCCAACATGGCCGTGAATAATGTAAATTCTTGTTAAAATCCATCAAGCAGCTTTTTAAATTCTCGCGGCAATTTTTCAATATCCAGCTACAATTCAGCCATGAAAAAAATATTTCAAGCGCCCATTGCCAAACCCATTTACCTGTTTTTATTAGGCGCAAGCAATGTGCTGGGCTTTGCACCCTATTACTTGTTTCCTGCGAGCGTTTTATCGGTTGCCGTTTTATTTTATTTTTGGCAAAAGGCCAGCAGCGCAAAAGCGGCATTTTGGCTAGGCCTGCAATATGGCCTAGGGTTATTTATCATCGGCATTTATTGGATTTACATTAGCCTGCATGACTTTGGCGGCATGCCCTGGTGGTTTGCCGGTTTTGTTACCTTTGGTTTATGCGTCTTTATGGCATTATTTACCGCTACGGTTGGGTGGCTGAGTAAAAAATCGGGCGCTTTATTATTGTGCGCACCATTATTATGGGGCATTGCTGATTGGGTTCGCAGCTGGATTTTTACCGGTTTTCCGTGGCTCACGCTTGGTTACAGCCAAGTGCCGCACAGCCCGCTAGCAGGCTTCATGCCGATTGTGGGCGTGTATGGCGTCTCGGTGATTACCGCTTTTTTGGCGGCATTATGCGCAAGTTTTTTGCTTAGCCCAAAACCAACGCTAATCTTTAAACGCAACGCCATTGCCGCCATCACGCTTTTGCTGGTGAGCGGCGGGTTGTTAAAGGCCGTGGAATGGACCACACCCGCAGGTAAAGCCTTTAATGTTGCATTATTGCAAGGCAATATCGCGCAAGATATTAAATGGTCGCCCGACATTGCCAAAAGCACGATTGAACGCTATTTGGCTATGGTTAAATCTAGCGATGCGAATTTGATTGTGTTACCAGAAACGGCTTTTCCGATTGTGTACAGTGAAGAAGCGCCTTATGTGAAAGACGCATTGCAAAGCTACGCAAAGCGAAACAATGGCGACATTATCGTAGGCATGATTGAACAAGAAGAAGCGAAAGACCCAACTTCAACAGGGGATTACTTTAATAGCGCGCTTAAGTTTAACGGGCAGGGCGTGCAAAATTACCGTAAAAATCACCTCGTGCCGTTTGGCGAATTTATTCCTTTAAAATCGCTGGTGGGCTGGGTTTACCGCGACTGGCTCAACATGCCGCTCAACGATTTAGCCCGCGGTGGCGCCCACCAAACCGCCATGACACTCACCAACCAGCAAAAAGTGGCCATCAACATTTGTTATGAAGATGTATTTGGTGAAGAAATCATCCGCCAGCTACCCGAGGCCAACCTTTTGGTGAATATCAGCAATGACGCTTGGTACGGCCAATCGTACGCCGCGCACCAGCATATGCAGTTTAGCCAAGCGCGCGCCATTGAAACGGGCCGCATGATGCTACGCGCCACCAACACCGGTGCAACGGTTGCGATCGACCAGCATGGACATATATTTGCCCATGCGCCGCATGACATTGAAACCATGCTCAATATACAAGCGCAGGGGTTTTCAGGCAGTACGCCTTATGTTCGTTTTGGAAACTGGCCGTTTATTTTGCTAAGTTTTGGCTGCCTGCTCGGCATAGTTTTTAGGCAAAATTTTAAGTCAAAAATTAGCAAAAAAATCTCCTAATCAATACGTTAAATTCTCTCGAGAAAAAATAAATGCTCTGCGAGCCTTTATTTATAAGGCTCGCAGAGCATCAAAAAAGGTTGTAAGCTAAATTAGCTTGTTTTTTCATTTTTTTGCCTGCTTTTTTATATGTAAATTTGCCATTAAAACCCGCATACATCCGCATGGACTTTCTGCGAAAAATGCGTTTCTAAGGTAAAATCATGCTTTTAGTTGAACGAACTCCCAACATGGTACTCACCTTTCAGCAAATTATTTTAAGACTCCAAGAATATTGGGACAAACAAGGCTGCGCCTTACTGCAACCTTACGATATGGAAGTCGGCGCGGGTACTTCACACACTGCCACATTTTTGCGCTCGCTCGGGCCTGAGCCTTGGAAAGCCGCCTACGTGCAGCCCAGCCGCCGCCCAAAAGATGGCCGTTATGGTGAAAACCCAAACAGGCTACAACATTATTACCAATATCAAGTAGTACTAAAACCCGCACCTGCCAATATTTTAGAGTTGTATTTAGGTTCGCTTGAAGCGCTGGGTTTTGACCTGAAAAAGAATGACATCCGTTTTGTAGAAGATGACTGGGAAAACCCAACGCTGGGCGCGTGGGGCTTAGGCTGGGAAGTGTGGCTAAACGGCATGGAAGTGACGCAATTTACCTATTTTCAACAAGTGGGCGGAATTGATTGCAAGCCCATTACCGGCGAAATTACGTACGGACTTGAGCGTTTAGCGATGTACTTGCAAGGCGTAGACAGCGTGTACGATTTGCAGTACTCAGAAAACATTAAATACGGTGACGTGTTTCACCAAAATGAAGTGGAGCAATCCACTTACAACTTTGAGCATTCTGATGCCGACTTTCTGTTTACGGCCTTTGCTGCGCATGAAAAACAAGCCCTGCATTTAATTGAAGCCAAACTCGCCCTGCCCGCTTACGAACAAGTGCTTAAAGCGGCGCATACGTTTAATTTGCTGGATGCGCGCGGTGCAATTAGCGTGACAGAACGCGCGGCTTACATTGGCAAAATTCGTAACATTGCCCGCGCCGTAGCCGCCAGTTATTTAGAAAGCCGCGCAAGATTAGGCTTTCCGCTTGCCCCTAAACACTGGGCGGATGAAGTGCTGGAGAAACTCTCAAAAGAAAAATTAGAAAAAGAAAAGAAAGCAGCATAAATTATGTCGCAACAGAATTTACTTGTAGAACTATTTGTAGAAGAGCTACCCCCAAAAGCGCTTAAACATTTGGATATTGTATTTAAGCGAGAACTTTTTAATAACTTAATGCAGATGGATCTAGTCGAACGAGTTGATGTAATCAGTGTCACAAGTTATGCAACGCCTAGGAGATTAGCGGTACATATTAAAAATGTCCTGTCGGTGGCACCTAATAAACAAATTGCACAAAAACTCATGCCAGTAAACGTGGGGTTAGATGCAAGCGGCAACGCCACGCCAGCGCTCATCAAACGTTTACAAGGCTTGGGGCTGGATGAA
Source organism: Pseudomonadota bacterium (assembly GCA_029569495.1). GTDB lineage: Bacteria > Pseudomonadota > Gammaproteobacteria > Burkholderiales > Methylophilaceae > Methylotenera. The sequence continues at coordinate 3,699 of JAKQTB010000234.1, forward strand.
AGCGCTGTTTCACAACTCACCAAACAAGCCGATGGCAAAAATGAAGCGTTATTTTTAGAAGTCACACAAAAAGGCGCGGCATTAAAAGACGGCCTGCAAAAAGCACTAGATGAAACATTAGCAAAATTGCCAATCCCCAAAGTGATGACTTATCAATTGGCTGATGGCTGGAGCAATGTGAATTTTGTGCGCCCTGCACATGGCTTGGTGGCTTTGCATGGCAGTGAAATTGTGCCGATTACTGCCCTTGGCTTAACCGCGGGCAACACCACGCAAGGTCACCGCTTTGAAGCTAATCAACCTATTATCACGCTAAAAAATGCCGATACTTACGCTGAGCAACTTAAATCTGAAGGTGCTGTGATTGCGAGCTATGACGAGCGACGTGCAGAAATTGTGCGCCAGCTAAATGCTGCGGCTGCCAAAGAAAACCTCAAGCCGATTGAAGATGAAGCCTTGCTGGACGAAGTGAATTCATTAGTTGAATTACCCAATGTATTGCTTGGCCAATTTGAAGCGGAATTTTTAGAAGTGCCGCAAGAGTGCTTGATTCTCACCATGAAGGCGAATCAAAAATACTTTCCGCTACTGGACGCCAACAACAAACTCACCAACAAGTTTTTGATTGTTTCAAACATCAAGCCAGCCGACCCAAGCGCTGTGATTGGCGGCAACGAGCGTGTGGTGCGCCCGCGCTTGGCGGATGCGAAATTCTTCTTTGACCAAGACCGTAAAAAAACGTTAGAAAGCCGCATTGCAGGCTTAGATAAAGTGGTGTATCACAATAAACTAGGCTCACAGGGCACGCGTAACCAACGTGTGGTGAAAATTGCCGGCGAAATCGCCAAACAGATTGGCAACAGCGACTTAGCAGCAAAAGCTGAGCTTGCTGCACGTCTTTCAAAAGCAGATTTAGTCACGGACATGGTGGGGGAATTCCCAGAGTTACAAGGCATTATGGGCCGCTACTACGCGCAACATGAAAAGCTGGATGATGATGTGGCGTTTGCCATTGAAGACCATTATAAACCGCGTTTTGCAGGCGACACCTTGCCGCGTAGCCAAACAGGTTTAGTGGTGGCTTTAGCCGACAAGTTAGAAACATTAGTGGGTTTATTTAGTATTGGTGAAAAACCTACTGGCGACAAAGACCCATTTGGTTTGCGTCGGCAAGCGCTGGGCATTATTCGCATGCTCATTGAAAGCAAATCGCCGCTTGGCTTTAAGCCGCTTTTACAATTGGTGCTGAATCAATTTAATGCGGATGCCAGTGTGGCTCTAGCCATTCAAGAGTTTAGTTTTGACCGCCTAAGTGTAAACCTGCGCGAGCAAGGCGCAAGCCCGCAAGAAGTCGATGCAGTGCTTGCTCTGCAACCTGATTTGTTACATGAAATCCCACAACGTTTATCAGCTGTTCGTCAGTTTGCAACACTTATCGAAGCGCCTGCACTCGCCGCCGCCAATAAACGCGTCGGCAATATTCTGAAAAAAGTGGAAGGTGAAGTGAAGGCTGAAGTTGTAGAAAATCTGTTGCAAGAACCTGCCGAAAAAGCACTTGCAGCAGCACTTACCAAAGTAAAACCGCAAGCAGATAAACTGTTTGAAGCGGGCGACTACACAGCCTCACTGCAAGCACTAGCTGCCCTCAAAGCGCCTGTCGATGACTTTTTTGACAACGTGATGGTGAATGCAGATGACCCAGCGCTGAAAGCCAACCGTTTAGGCTTGCTGGCAATCTTGCACCAAACCATGAACCGTGTAGCGGATTTATCAAAATTGGCTTAACAATTGTGAAAGGTGAAAAGGAGAACGTGAAACGTATGCTACAAAACACCGCTATACTTGTTTTTTCATTGCACCTTTCACGTTTCACATTTCACGAGATTTATAAATGAAACTCGTTATTCTCGACCGCGATGGTGTCATCAACCAAGACTCCAGCCAATTCATCAAAAACCCGGATGAGTGGATTCCGATTCCCGGCAGTTTAGAAGCCATTGCCTTACTGAATCAATCTGGCTTTAAAGTGGCGATTGCCACGAACCAATCGGGCATCAGCCGCGGTTTATTTGACATGGCAACGCTCAACGCCATCCATGACAAAATGCACCATGCTTTGTCGAGCTATGGCGGCCGTATTGATGCCATATTTTATTGCCCACATGCTGCCGATGATCACTGCCACTGCCGCAAACCAGAGGCCGGCATGATAGAAGAAATTGGCAAACGCTTTTCAATCGATTTAGTTGGCGTGCCCGCTGTGGGCGATGCACTGCGCGATTTGCAGGCTTTTGCTAACGCAGGTTGCCAACCCATTTTAGTGCGCACTGGCAAAGGTGAAGCCACACTCGCAGCCTCTTTAACCCATGCAGAAAAAGCCCTGCCGCCCAATACGTGGATATGTGCCGATTTAGCCGAAGCCGTGCATAAAATGATTGAGGTCGATCGTTAATGACAGACTTAATTTTAAGAATACGCGCCTTTTTATTTTACTTAGGCATGTTCATCATCACCCCACTTTTTGCGCTACTGGTTATTTTAATGTTCCCGCTCAACAATATCACCCGCTCACGCATGGCGAGCTATTGGGCGCATTGGTCATTAGCATGGTTAAAGCTCACCTGCAATTTAAGTTTTACCGTACGTGGCCGCGAGAATATTCCTGACCATCCTTCCATTATTTTATGCAAACACCAATCCGCTTGGGAAACCATTGCCTTGCAAGTGATTTTTCCGCCGCAAATTTGGGTATTAAAACGTGAATTGCTCTACATTCCATTCATGGGCTGGGCTTGGATTGCCATGTCCGCCATTCCCATTAACCGTTCTGGCGGCCGCGAGGCACTAAAACAATTAGTCAAACACGGTAAAGACCGGCTTGCGCGCGGGCTTTGGGTGGTGATTTTTCCGGAAGGCACACGTGTGGAACCTGGCGCGCGTGGAAAATATCATATTGGCGGCGCGTGGCTCGCTTCACACACTGAAAGTACCGTAGTGCCAGTGGCGCATAATGCTGGTTTATTCTGGCGCAAAAACGCTTTTATCAAACAGGCTGGCAACATTACGGTGAGTATTGGCAAACCGATTGAAACGGCAGGACTCAAAGCGGACGAAGTGAATAAGCGTGTTGAAGACTGGATTGAAAACGAAATGCTGCAACTACCACAGAGCGCTGAATGAGCAATGCAACATTCACACTCCCCAATGGCGAAACCATTTCTTACCTGCTTGAACGCCGCCAACGCCGTACGATAGGCCTAAAAATTACAGCAGATGGCTTGGTGGTACACGCACCAAAACGCATTTTTGACTATCAGCTCAACCTTGTTTTACAACAAAAATCGCATTGGATTTTAAGCAAACTCAAAGCGCGCGAAGCCAATTATATTGAACCTATTCAATGGTTACATGATGAACATCTGCTGGTTTTAGGCAATGATGTGCAACTCAACATCACCCAACACAGCACCAGCAAAGCCGCCACCTTTGCGCAAAATAAGCTCTTAATCGCACAGCAAGACCCTAACAACCAAACGCTAACCTGCCGCAAAGTGATTGCCTGGTATAAAAAACAGGCGCTGGTTGATTTTAGCCGCAGGCTTGAAATATTTGCCGCAAAACTGAATGTGCCCACCCCGCCACTCACGCTTTCAAACGCCAAATCGCGCTGGGGAAGCTGTAACAGCCGCGGCGAAGTGCGGCTCAACTGGCGGCTACTGCAAGCGCCGCCGCACATCATCAACTACGTGATTTGTCATGAATTGGCACATTTAAAAGAGATGAACCACTCTACTAAATTTTGGGCTGTCGTTAGCAGTATTTTCCCTGAATACAAGCTTGCCGAAAAAGAACTTAAAATTTTATCGCCGCAACTGCATCGTTTGTAAATTACAAATTTCATGTTAGATTGTCGTTGTTCCAAAAATAATAGTGCGTTTTTTGGTCAATTTTTTAAATTACTTAGGGGAGTAAACAATGACTTTTGTAGATTCAGTGAAAACTTGTTTGGCAAAATACGCTGACTTTTCAGGCCGTGCAACACGTTCAGAATATTGGTGGTTTTACTTAGCTTTTATTTTGTTTTATATCGCGGGTTTAGTCTTGGCCGGTATTTTATCAAGCATATCTGAAACATTAGGAATGATTGGTTTTGGTATTGTTGCTTTAGGCGCACTTGGTTTTATCTTGCCTTCACTCGCCGCAGGGGTGCGTCGCTTACACGATGTAGATAAAAGTGGCTGGTTTTTGTTATTGGGTCTTATCCCAATCGTTGGTTTAGTGTTACTTTACTTCTTTGTGATTCCAGGTACGCCAGGTGACAACCGTTTTGGTGCGCCCCCAGCCAACTAAAATCATCTAAAGAAATTGCACAATTTTTAATCAATTGTGCATGCAACCTTTTATGCTGCCCTGCGAGCCTTTATTTACAAGGCTTCCAGGGCATTGTTTTTTGCTCGGGCGAATTCAGCCTTGTTTAAAGATACTTAAATAACACGCAGTTTAATCATCAAGCTTATAGAATTTGTTTGATGTCGTTGGCGATATCAACAGGTTTTTGCCCGTAATCCACGTACAGTCTAATTTTTCCGTTTTTATCAAAAATATACATGCCTGCACTATGGTCTATGGTGTAACCACTTTGGCCTTGCGCTTCAACTTTTTTTGCATAAATTTTAAACACGGCAGCGGTTGCGGCAATTTCTTCTTCACTGCCGCGCAGGCCAATAAAGCGTGCGTCAAATGAAGGTACAAATTGCGCTAATACTTCTTGCGTATCGCGCTTGGGGTCTAGCGTTACAAATAAAACCTGCACTTCATCGGCACGTGGACCAAGCAATTTCATGGTGTGTTTCAAATCAGCCATCGTGGTTGGGCAAACGTCCGGACAATGCGTATAGCCAAAAAATAAGGCAATGGCTTTGCCTTTAAAATCATCCATCGTGCGGGGTTTACCTGTGTGGTCAGTCAGATGAAATGATTGGCCAAAATCTGCTCCGGTAATATCTTGCGCAACTAACTTGCCCGCGTCACTTGCGGGCTTACAGGCTGCCAAAAAGCTAAGCAATAACGCTAGGCCGAATATTCTGATTAATTTTTGCACCATACACCTCAATTATGTTCAATTATCTACATTTTTGATTTTAACATGCGACAAGAATTCCGCCCTTTAGTTTACAATATTGCTTTTACTTTAATTCGTTTATAAGGCAGCAATTCATGGCAATTCCAAGCTCAATGGCAGACCGCGACGGCGTAATTTGGTATGACGGTAAAATGGTGAACTGGCGCGACGCCACCACCCACGTACTCACCCACACTTTGCATTACGGCATGGGCGTGTTTGAAGGCGTGCGCGCGTATAAAACCGACAAAGGCACGGCGATTTTCCGTTTGCAAGACCACACTGACCGTTTATTCCGCAGTGCGCATATTTTACAAATGAAACTGCCGTTTGATAAAACCACCATCAGCGAGGCACAACGCGCTGCGGTGCGTGACAACAATTTAGAAT
>JAKQTB010000213.1 GCA_029569495.1 Pseudomonadota bacterium
GATAAGCGCACCAGTAAATTGGTCATTTCCTGCTCTGCAATCGGCGGGTTAATGTGTTCAACACGTTTTTGGTATTCCACCACCACTTCGCCGTCCTCTTTTACGCCAGCCTCTTGCGCCAGTTTTGGCTCAATTGACGGGTTAATAAAAGTGAGGTTCACATCTTTTTTCTCACGCTGATAGCGCGCCACAAAATCAATCATGCCTTTACGAAAGTTATCGCCACTCGAGGCATCATCTTTGGTAGCAAACACCGTGATATTAATCGGGCCTTTCATTTGCTTAAGCACATTCACGCTACCCTGCGTCAAAATGTTGCGGTTAGCTTGTGTGATGTCTTTTGCCACATGATACTGGCTTGCCAGATAACCCAGCAAAATTACCAACAGCAAAAATAGCACTACAAAAAAACCGTTTTGCACAAAAAGTTGAAAACGTAATTTACGATTTATATTCATGTTTACAAAGACCTAATATCGAACAACTTAAAGATGAAAATCTAAAAAAATACCCTATTAACCGCGTAAACGGTCAGCATCTAAACGACGCACTGTCAGCGTTAAAAATGTGGCAATAAATAAGACGAAATAGATGATATCTGCGGTATCAATCAAACCACTTGCAAAGGACTGAAAATGGCGTGTGAGCGACAAACTTGCAAGCGTATTACTTGGGTCACCCGCAAAAAAGCGATCTAAAAACATCAACGCAAACAAGGCAATAAACGTTAAAATTGCCGCCACCACGGGTTGTTGCGTCATGCTTGAAAAATAAAGCCCAAGTGCCGAAAAGCTTGCCACCATCAGCAGCATGCCGAGTGAGTTTGCCAAAATGTAGCCAAAATCAATATCCGCCCAAATATTCAGAGTTGAGAGCATCAAGCCGATGTATACAATCAAAATACTTAAAAATAAAACAAGGCCTAAAAATTTACCAATCACAATTTCAGTCAATGAAATTGGCGCGCTGAACAAAAACGGCAGCGTTTGATTACGGCGCTCTTCTGAAATTAAACGCATTGAAAGTAACGGCACCGCAAACAACACAATAAATGAAGCAAAGCCATACACGGTTTGCCCAACAAACTGCGTGACACCTGTTCGCTCTGCGGGGCGCATCGCGCCTGACATGACCGCAAAGTAATCATTCACCCCATTGAGATAATATGTTCCAAACGCAAACATCAGGAGTGATAAAATCACCCAACCCATGGGGGATGAGAACATGCTTTTGAGTTCTTTTCTTGCTACATTAATAATCATGATTCATGCCTTAAATTTATTTTATGCCTAGTTTCTTGTTGCTTAGGCTGCTTGTTCTTGGTAGGTGAGTTGTACAAACACATCTTCCAAACTGGTTTGGTCTGGCGCAATTTGGTACAAACCCCAACCATTACTCACCGCCGCCTGCACAATGGATTCAGCCGGTGCGGTGTCATCGGCAAAGCGCACGCGCATTTGGCCGTTTGGCAAACTCTCTGCCTCAACCACATTAGGAATACTCAACATTGCCTCTACAGTTGGCGGATTACGCATCGCAATCAGCAACTTATTACCAATGCGTTGTTTTTTCAGCACCTCAATCGCGCCGTTAAACACCAGCTTACCTTTATCAATAATCTGCACATGGTCACAAACCATTTCAACTTCTGGCAAAATATGCGTTGATAAAATGACGCTATGGTCCGAGCCAATTTCACGTATCAGCGCACGAATATCACGGATTTGAATGGGGTCTAAGCCTACGGTTGGTTCATCTAAAATAACCACCATCGGCTTGTGAATAATTGACTGCGCAATGCCAACGCGCTGCTGATAACCGTTGGATAAGTTTTCAATCAGGCGCTTACTCATGTGGCTCAAACCACAACGTTCTTTGGCTTCTTCAACAGCAGGCTTAATGTGCTTGGCACTCACGCGATGCAAACGTGCGGCGATTGTGAGGTATTCATCTACGGTCAATTCTTTGTAGAGCGGGCGCATTTCTGGTAAATATCCTATTAAAGCTTTCGCCTCTTTTGGGTTTTCGATCATATCAATGCCACAGATTTTTACACTGCCCTGACTAGGTGCAAGGTTGCCTGTCAGCATTTTCATGGTGGTGGATTTTCCTGCACCATTTGGGCCTAAAAAACCCGACACCTGGCCTTTACTTAGGGTAAAACTGACATTGCTAACCGCTTCGCGTCCACCGTAAAGCCTGGTGAGTTCAATTGCTTCTACTGTAGTGTTATTCATATTTACTCAATGTTTAATTGCTCAAAGATTTCATGACACAAAAAATAAGTGTCCTTTTGTGTGTCAGCGCTGGCATGAAGTTCACATGGCGCACATAAATTCATTTGACACCGTTCTCAGTCAATTCATAATTATGGAGGAACTTGAGACGACTGTCACGGACTAAGCACTCGAGCCATGCAATAATACTGTTGAATTAGCCGTTTAAAAGTCATGCAAACAGCTTTAAATGCACTAAGAACGGTTTTTAACTCACCACTTTAATCATACGGAACTTATAATACTACTTTATTTCATCACTAGAATTTAAGTTCCACAACATTACATAAAGCGACTCGCCTTTTAACTTTGAGAAATCACCATCATCGCTATGCGCAAATATATTGGTCTTCAAACAAATAAAACTAAAACAACTTCGCGCTATGCCAAGGTTCTTTACGCAGGCCTGATTGTAAGCACAATTAGCCTTAGCGGCTGCGCTACAAACAAACCCGTGAGCGATACGTTAGCAGGGAATAACAAGCCACAACCAACGCAAACCGGTTTATCTGCAGAGTTTGTCTACAAGTATTTAGTGGCAGAGATTGCTGGGCAACGTGGCGATTTTGCAACATCAGGCGCGGCATTTTATGACCTTGCCAGAACCTCTAGAGATCCAAGCCTTGCAGAACGCGCTGCAAAAATTGCGGCTTACGGAAAAGTGGGCGGCTTAGCAATTCCGGCCGTAAAGCTCTGGGCAGAGTTAGACCCTAGCTCTAATGAAGCGCAGCAGGCCATGACAGAACTCTACATTGCGACAGGCAAGCTCAATGAAGCCAAACCGTTTTTAGCTCAGCTTTTGGTGAAAGAAGAAACACGTGCAGGTGGATTTTTATACTTGAATACCTTGTTAGGCAAAAGTCCAGACAGAACCGCTGCGCTAAAACTTGTGCAATCTTTGGCTGAGCCATATCCAGAACTTGCTGAAGCACAGGTGGCCATTGCTCAGGCGGCTTGGGCGGCAAAACAAAATGACGCAACCCTCAACGCCCTGACAAAAGCTGAAACACTTAAGCCAGGCTGGAACATCCCCGCCCTGTTAAAAGGGCAAGTGTTATTTGAGCAATCTCCTGAAGCCGCCATCAAGTTTTATCAAGATTTTTTAGTAAAATATCCCCAATCAAACGAAGTGCGCCTGAACTTGGCAAAAATACTCGTAAACCAAAAACAATATGATGCTGCTAAGAAACACTACCCCATTATTATTCAGCAGGCAAAAGAAGGGCCTGAAAAAAACACGGCTGAAGTCACCGCGTTAATTGGATTGCTCTCATCTCAATCTGGCGACTATGCGGCGGCTGAAAGCTACTACAAGCAATCCATTGAGCTAGGCTTTAAAAACCCTGACCAACTGCACATTTATCTTGCGCAAGCGGCCGAAAAACAAAAGCAAGACAAGTCTGCCATTGATTGGTATAACAAAATTCAGCCGGCAAGCGCGCATTATCTTGAGGCACAGCTTAATCTTGCCAATATTATCGCCCGCACCGAGTCAGCCGATAAGGCAATTGAAAAATTAGACACGATTGACGACTTAACGACCGAGCAGCAAATCATCGTAATTCAATCTCAGGCTAGTATTTTGGCAAAAGCAAAACGCGACCAAGAAGCTTTTGAT
>JAKQTB010000002.1 GCA_029569495.1 Pseudomonadota bacterium
AATCCAGCTGGCAACACCCGCATTTTAACGGCAGCTTTTTGCCTACGCATCACATTACCCCAGCCGGATTTGAGGCAAAATGGGCGGTGTCATCGCTTTCGAGCAGCAACCAAACAAAGTTGCTGAATATGCTTGAGCAACGTTGGAATGACAATTCTGCAGCAAGCGCGGCAGCCACGGCATCACGTGACAATGCTTACCCAGCAGCAGCCCAAACCGCATATCACAACAATAGTTTAGAGTCACTCGCCATCGGCTTTGTAGAACCCATTAACGTCTATAGCCAATCAGACCGCGCCACAAAATATGGATTATTATTCATCGGCTTAACTTTTGCCGGCTTCTTTATTTATGAAATTTTAAAGCAATTGCGCATTCACCCTGCGCAATACACACTGGTGGGCTTGGCAATGGCGCTGTTTTACTTGCTGCTGATTTCACTTTCAGAACACATCAGCTTTGCGCTTTCATACCTCACAGCCAGCTTGGCGTGCGTGGCGCTACTTGGCTATTACCTCACGCATGTGCTTAAAAGCAAAAGCCACGGCCTACTGTTTGCAGGATTACTCACGGCTTTATATGGCGCCTTATATGGCATATTGGCTTCAGAAGATAACGCTTTATTGATGGGCGCCTTGCTGGTGTTTGGCTTGTTGGCAGTGACGATGATTATTACTAGAAAAGTGGACTGGTATCAAATTAGCAGCAAAAACGCCGCCCAAACGGTTTAAACGCTCAAAAAACGCCCCGCGCCAGTGGTTAGCGCGGGGCAATCAAATATTTGGAGATAAAAGTGCTAACTGCTATTTTGATTTCGTTACTTGCTGTTTTTTTTGTTTTTATCTGGGCTATATGCATTTTATTCAAAAATGAACGGTACATATTAGTCATTATGGTTGTTGCAAGTCCATACATCGCATATAAAACTCTGATTTACTTTCATTACAAATCCTATTTACCAGATGCAATCAATGTAAGTTATCCAATTTCAATCAATGAAGAAGGTGGATTTAGAGAGGGATGTGGAATTGCCATTTTCCGTTTATCGGACTCTACGTTGGAAGGTATTGAATCTAAAGGTGTCACATTTTTAAAAAACGCTACTCAGGCAAGAGGCCATAGTGGTTACTATAATAAATATGAACCATGGAGTGAAACACCTGTTCCAAAAGACTGGATTGGCGATGGAAGATGGCTTATTTGTTCGCATTTAGCTGAAGAAGAACTACTACTTAAAATTGTTTCCGCAAGTAAGAAATCAGGTGCTTACTATACTAAAGCACCTGAGGCAGAACTGGTAATTGTTCCCTCATTAAAGTTAGTAATTTTTTCTAGTTTTGGCTAAAAAACACAACACATATCACTTCACCACCTCTGCGAGCCTTATTCTATGAGGCTTCCAGAGGCATAAAAAATCCTAGGGCTTATTTAGGCTTGATTTAGCACTTTTTGAATGGCTTTTAACTCGTCTGTTGCATCGCTGAAATCTTCATACTTTTTGTCAGCTGTGCGGGCATACCAATATTTGCTATTCCATGCATCGCCTTCAATTTTATGCAGCACGGCGTGTATCCAATTAGCGGTTGCGTCAGAATAATCTTGTGCGAGTTTGTGCGATTGATCCCATTCGCCATCTAGGGCTGCTTGCACGGCAAGTAATAATGCGGTTTTATTCATGCTTCAGGTAATACTTCAAAAAAGGCGAGTTTTTTGTGTCTAGGTAATTTTTTTAGTTGCGCTTCAGCCACACTGGCGCTTGAG
>JAKQTB010000010.1 GCA_029569495.1 Pseudomonadota bacterium
GCGAGCGTTTCCACAAACGTGCGGTCCACCACAAAGTTTTTCACCACGTTATTTTCAACCAGCGTGAGGGCTAATTCCTGCGCGCCAAGCGCATTGGCTTGCAATACCCACTGCCCTGCTTGGCTGTTGAGTGTGGTGCTCAACAGGGTAACAATCTTATTCGCGGCGCCTGCGGCAGCGATTTCACGATGTCCACGCTGCTGTAACCAATGCTGCATGGCGGCTTTTAGGCTAGCCAAGCGCGTGGCTGGCCATGCAGGCAAGCCATGCTGTGCGATGAGCTCTAAATATTGATGCGTAAGCGTGCCAATATCGGCCTGTAAACGCTGCGCGTCATCCGGCATTTTTTCAGCGGGTTGGTTAGCTAGCGTATCTGCCAAAAATTGCGCAAGTGTAGGCTGATTTTGCAGCATGGACGGCACACGAGGCGTAGCAAGCCGCACTAAACGTGGCATAAAAAATGCAATATCATCTTCTGAGTTTGTAGCAGCATCAGGCTGCAATACTGGCATTTCATAATGCGCTGCCAGTGGTTCCCAAAGTAAATCTAAGTAGGTGTTTTTGGTTGGTGCAATGCTGTTATCCGCTTTTTGATTAGCAATGCCAACCAAATGCAGGCATCGCTCCGCACGCGTGGCCGCCACGTATAACACACGCGCGGCTTCATTTTTCTCACGCGTGTTTTCTAACATTTCTAAATAGTCGTAGGGACTGACGCTGTCGTGATTGCGCTGATTTTTGGGTAGATACGGTGCCGTAAGTAGCTGTGTTTCGTCTTCAATCAGCACTTCTTCCCATAGCAGTAGCGGCTTATCACCGTTGCCGCCGCCTGTGGTGGCACCTAAGCCAGGCAGAATCACGGTGTCAAATTCCAAACCTTTCGATTTATGAATGGTCATCATCTGCAAACGCTCGCCCTGTGCTTCTGGGCTGGCAAATAACTTGGTAATTTCATTCGCCATGCGCTCGGGTGAAAACTGATTACTGCGGTCAAGCGCATCTAAACAGGCAAAAAACGCCTGTACGTCAATCACGTCATTTTGCGCCCATAGGCAGGCGCTGCCATTTAACATCAACCAAACGCCGCGCAGCCAGCGGCTGGTATTCATGCGGCCCTGCGTTGCAAACGCCTCTACCAAAATTTCACGCACATGGATTAAGCGTTTCTGACCATCGGCAGATAACCGCTGCACAACCGCCGCATTTTGCATGAGTGACCAAATGGTGGCGTGTAAATTTTGCCCCGCCAGCGCGTGTAAATCTTGCAACGTTAAACCACACCAAGGCGCACGTAACAGGCTCAACCAATGCACGCGGTCTGCACGGTGATGCAAAGCATGCGTGAGTGACAGCAAATCCTGCACAATCTGGCGGCCTTCCAGCGCCTCAATCTCCACCGCCTGAAAAGCAATGTCAGGATGATGACGGCGTAACAGGCGCACCAATTGCGCCAAGTGTTTTTTTGAGCGCACCAGCACCGCGATTTTTTGCTGTGCATTTGCTGTTTGCGCTTGCAAAATAATGTTGATCACCGCTTCAGCTTCGCGCTGTTGCGCTAAGGCGTTGCTTTCATCTGCGCGTTTAATGATGGGGTGTACCTGCACGCCCGCATTGGTTAAATTTTCTTTTGTGGCAATAAATGGGCGGTAACGAACAGCAGACTGCATCATGTCGTCTTCTGCAGGAAAAACATGTTCAAACGTCTGGTTAATCCAATCCACCACCGCTGGGCATGACCGATTATTTTGATACAACTGCAATCTTTCAAGGTTGATGTCGCCAATGCCTTGCGTTGAAGCTTTAATAAACAGCCCAACATTGGCTTTACGAAAGCGGTAAATCGACTGCATGGGGTCGCCCACACAAAATAACGTGCGGTGATCACTCACTTGCCAACCCAGCGTGAGCAACTTCAGCAACTCAATCTGGCTGGGGCTGGTGTCCTGAAACTCATCCACCAGTAAATGCTGAATTTGGTAATCTAACTTCAAGGCTAAGTCGGTAGGCTCACCAAAATCATGGCTAAGTGCTTGCGTGGCACGCGTGGCAATTTCAACAAAATCAACCTCACCCGCACGCTGAAACACTAACCAGAGTTCAGCCACCGCCAAATTGAGCAGTTGAGACAATGTGCTGATGATTTGCCAGGCATCTTGCGTATTGGCTATGTTTGGCAGTTTTTTAACTTTCGCTAAACTTTCTGCACTATTCGGCACCGCCTGCAAAGCCTCTAAAAAGCATTTAAATTGTGCTTTTTCATCTTTAAATTCTGGCGGAAAACCAATATTTTTGCTGATACTGGCTCGAATACTATCCACATCAGTCAGCAATAATTCACGCACACTTTGCCACATGGGCAGTGCTTCGGCGTGCGTCATCAAAGCCGTATCCCAATCATGCAACAAAGCAATGGCGTGTTCGCACGGTAACTGGCTAGCGGCAAAGCGTGCGAGTGGCATTAGCTCAAATTGCAGGCGCACATTAAAAACTTGCGCGACGTCTGCTAATTCTTGCTCTACCAAATGTCGTAATGTTTGCTGCAAAACGCCAACATCCACTTCGCGCTGCGCGTGATGCAGCCACTGGTCGCGCTTTTCGAGCATTTTTACGAGCAAGCCTTTTAATTGCTCGGCATTGTTATCAACATAACGCAAAGCAGATTTCACCACCTCGGTATGCGCGGGCGCTTCAAGCAAAGCCAGCGTATGTTCTGCCGCTTGCGTGTAGAGTGCGCCGGCATCCTCCGCAACACGCGGCTGTGCGCCAAAACGACTCATCAAAGGCATTTGCCGCGCCAGATGCGCACACAAACTATCAATGGTAAAAATGCGTAATCGCGCTGGGTTTTCGATGAGCTGCCAATGCTTAGCCTCAGCAATTTCGAGGGCTTTAAGACTCAATGCATATGTGATTTGTTTGTGTGCGGCGGCTGGTTTATCGCGATGACTAGCCTTGATTAAACTGTCTAAAATACGCACACGCATTTCTGCGGCGGCTTTATTGGTAAAAGTAATGGCAATAATTTCTTCAGGCGCGCTCACTGTTTGCAGCAGTTTCAAATAGCGTTGTGTGAGTAGTTCAGTTTTGCCCGCCCCTGCTGGCGCCTCTACAATAAATGAGGTTAAATCGAGCGCACGCTGACGGTTTTTTTCATCCGTTGCAAGATTCAATTCACGCTGTGCTGTCATGCATTTTTACCTAAAAAATCTAACTTTAAAATCACTGAAAAAATCACTTAAAAATCGCCGAGAGAAAAAAATACCTCTGCGAGCGTTTATTTACAAGGCTTCCAGAGCATCGAAAAAGGTTGGAGGTAAAAAATGCCTTAAAACACGTGTTTTTTTGCGCTAAAAATTGCATCATGCAGCGCCCTCATCTAGGTTATTTGCAAAGCGCTCAAACTGCAATTTTCGCTCGGGCAAACGCAATAGTGGTAACACTTCACAATACGCCAATGCCTGTTCATCGTTAAAGCGCACAGCCGCCTCGCCACTTTTAATTTCTTGGGCAATGGCCTCAATGCTGCTTTTCCAGTGCGTGAGTAATGACGCCCAATCGCTGAATGCGCGAATAAACACGGGCTTGCGTTTTTCAGGTTCAGTGTCAAAATTTTCTGCGCTCACGCCAGTAAACATGTGCTCTGCTGTTTTAACCATACCAAACTGTACGCCTGTAACGTGTTCAGCATCTTCCATATAAAATGCCGCATAGATGGGCAGTTGCGGCTCGGTAATGCGCGTTTCTGCCCAACTGGTGATTTTGGGTGCTTGCCCAGTTTTATAGTCCACAAATTCCAGCCCACCATTTTCAAGCGCGTGAATGCGGTCAATTTTTAACGTGACTTCAATGCCACAAATGCTGACTTTTTTCTCGGCCTCGCACGCTACCATGTTAAAACCTACGCCGCGCGATTTTTCATAAAGCAGCCAATCCGTTATCAACTTAAAAAGCCGTTCATGCTCAAGCGCCAGCACATTGGCTGAAACCGAATTTTCGGCCGCAAATGCTTGTAAAGTCTGCGTGATGGCATGATTGACCGCAAGGTGAAGCGTATCCACTGACATATCGCGCAAATCCGCAAAATGGCGCTTGCGCCAAAACTGCTCAAGCACGCCATGCACCAGCGAACCACGTTCCATGCTATCAATACCATCCGTTGGGGTTTTTAACGCTTTAGCGCCCAAGCGATATTGGTAAAAGGCCCAGGCGGGGCAAACTGCCTGCGCTTTAAATAGACCTGTGCCACCGCGCACGTGTTCATCGGCTTGTATTGCTGGGGCAATTTGGTCATCTAAAAAAGTTAAATCGGCATTGCCTTCAGCGCTTAATTGCTCGGCCAGCGTGTTTGCTAGCGGCATTTCATGCGCAGCATGGGCCATATTTTTCATCAGTGGTGACGGGTGTAATTGGCTATCTCCTTCTGACATGCTGCTTGAAAAAATAATCTGTGGTGCAGAATGTAGTAATCGCTGATGAATCGTCTGGGCGAAAGCAGCCTGCACAGTGTTATCGGCATTGGGCAGCATCGCCTGCCGTTGCAAATACGCAGGTAATAACGGGTTGGGGCGCGCTGGCGGCGGCCAGATGTGGTCGTTCATGTGCATGCACCAAAGCGCATCCACCGGTGCGCTCAGAGCTTCCATAACGCCTAAAATCTGTATCGTTGGTGCATATTCTGTTTCTGCCTGAAAAATCATCGCCGTGCAAATTTGCTGCAACAGACTCACCGCTTCTGCTAGCCCAATATTTTTTTGCAGCACATCCATTTGCGCTAATTGCTGCAAGGCTTTTTGCCAAGCATTTTGTGCCTGATATTCCATGCTGGTAACAGCGCGTTCACCAGGCCAATGCAATGCGGTTAATAATGTCGTGATGGTCTGCGCCCATTGTGATGGCGGCACTTTTTTATTGGGGATGAGTGCAATTGTGGCTTTTAAATCGGCCAAAAATTTGGTGATTGCCAAATTATTATCAAGCTGTTTTTCTGCCAATGCCAGCAAACTTGTGACTTTAAACTGCATCGGTAATTTGTCGCGCATGGTTGCATCCAGCATCGCACGGGCATCGGCTTCTGTTGTACTTGCAGACCAAAATGGTGATAGCAGCACTGCTGAATAGTCACTTTGCGGCATGGGTTGCTTGGTTGAACTGTGGCTCAATAAGCGCAGCAAATTCAGCGCAGCTTGAATAATCGGCTGCTGTGCTAACGGCGTGCCGAGCGAAAAATTGTAATTTCGCGGCATTTCAAATAAGCCAGGACGCACACTTTCTGGGTAAAACACATCATCCAGCAAATCTGCCAACTGGTTTCGCACGGTATTAAGTTGCGGCACAACAATCGCTAATTTTGCTTTGGGCTGGTGTGCCAACAAATTTTTAGCCCAAGCCACCGCTGCGCGTAGCTCTGCCGCTTGATTCTCCAAGCACACATGTTGTGCATTAGCCGCTGTATCAGCAGTTGTAGCGTACTCAGAAACCTCAACGCCCTGACGCACTAAAATTTCACGCAAACGCAATTCTTGTGGTGCGGCTTGGTCAAAACCGGCAAAGGCGATGCCTGACGGCAACATGACTAATCCCGCGGCCAATTGCGCGAGTTGCCAATCCACATAGCGCACCTGTTCAAGCACATTTAATTGGGCACAACGCACCGCAAATGCCCGTTGCCAGTGCAAAAACTGGCGGGATTCTTCAGCCAAATGTTCACGCGGCAAATGCAAGTGCCATGCTACTTGATAGCGGTTCGCCTCCATGGCGGCCTGCGCCAAACCCGCAACATCAAACAACGCACCAAACGCATTTTTCTTTAAAGATTGCGTAATCACCTCTTGCCAAAGTAACTGCTCGTTGAGTGTGCTTAAGGCATAAGGCTGCACCTGCGTGAATTGCCCTGATAAAAAAGCAGTATTAATGACATTTTCTAACCACTGCGATAGCGTCATTACGGCGGGGCTATGCCAAACGACTTGGCCACACTGGCTGTTTTGTAGGGCAATATCATTTTGAATACTGCGCGCCAAACGGGCTGATGGGCAAAGAATAAGCGTTTGATTTGACATCCTAGTATTCTATAGCGACTTGATAATTACCATGCTAATAATTATTACACTAATATTTACCACGCTAGGATAATTTACCCAAGCCGAATAAAATAGTGCTAATTCGCGCGATAATGACGCCACTTACAAAATATGACGCACTTAAAATAAGGACTTTTCATGTTAGCAAAACTCTTGCAACTGCTTAAATATTCAATTTGGCTATTACTGGTGCCAATTGGCCTATTTGCTTTGTACACTTGGGCGACACTTACTTGGGTCTATTCTTCTGGCGAACGCGCAGGCTACGTGCAAAAGCTATCAGAAAAAGGCTGGGTATGTAAAACCTTTGAAGGCGAACTTATATTGGTTTCAATGCCTGGCACACAAGCAGAGAAGTTTTTCTTCACCGTGCGCGACAAAGCCGTGGCAAAAAAAATCAATGAAACCGTCGGCAAACGTGTGCGTCTAATTTATGAAGAGCATATCGGCATTCCAACCACCTGCTTTGGCGAGACAGGTTATTTTGTGCATGATGTACAGCCCATTGATCAGGTTTGGCCAGAACAACAGTTGCTCGACACGCAACCCATGAATCCGCAAACAGCGCAGTAAATATGGCCAAAGCAAAACTAGCCGTCTCAGACGAAAAAAACTACATCACGCCTGAGGGTCATGCAGCGCTTGAAGCGGAGTTTCAGCAATTACTGAAAGTAGAACGGCCAGAAGTAGTACGCGTGGTGTCGTGGGCGGCAGGCAACGGCGACCGCAGTGAAAACGGTGATTATATTTATGGCAAGAGACGCTTGCGGCAAATCGATAGTCGCCTGCGTTTTTTAATGCAGCGCATGGATTTAGCCATCATTGTGGACCCCGCCACGCAAGCTGGCTTAGAAAAAATCTTCTTTGGTGCTTGGGTAACCTTGTTTTCACTTAAAAATGATACCGAGCACAACTACCGCATCGTTGGCAAAGATGAACTTGAACCAAGCAAAGGCTATATCAGCTGGGTTTCACCTTTAGCCAAAGCCATGCTGGGCAAAAGTGTGGGCGATCGTATTAAAGTCTCAACGCCCGCCGGTGACGAAGAATACGAAGTCATCGACATTCAATACAACTTACCCAAATAAATCGAACACCATGCAAAACGGCACCGACCAGCGCTGGGATATTTTCTGTCGCATTGTCGATAACTTCGGCGACATCGGCGTTTGCTGGCGCCTCAGTCAACAATTGGCCAATACGCATCAACTGCCGATTCGATTATTCATTGATGACCTTGAAACCGCCAAAAAAATCATTCCCGGCTATCAGCCTGAACTTGGCACACAAGTCATCAACCATGTTGAAATATGGGCCTGGCCCAATGATGACGATGCTATCCAGCCTGCAGAAGTAGTGATTGAAACCTTTTCCTGCGGCATTCCTCAAAGGTATTTAAGCGCAATGCAGCCGCATACAAAATGGGTGAATTTAGAGTATTTATCAGCTGAAAAGTGGATTGATGAATTTCACGCACTCCCCTCACCGCAAGCGAGCGGACTATCGCGTCACTTTTTCTTTCCTGGCTTTACCGAGGCCACCGGCGGCTTAATTCGTGAGCCGAATATTGTGGCGCATGATGATGCATACAAAACAAATCTGGCTGAACAAACGTTAAAAATATCCCTATTTGCCTACCCAAACGCACCCATTGAAGACCTACTGAAAATTCTGCAAACCAGCCAGCAAAACACCGTGGTATATGTGCTAAGTAGCAGCATTTTGCCGCAAGTTGAAAGTTTTTTAGGCATCACACAAAGTAACCCAAATGAAACGTATTTACGTGACATGCTGCACATCAAGATGCTGCCATTTTTAAGTCAAGACGATTACGACACGCTGTTAGCCACCTGCGACATCAATTTTGTGCGTGGTGAAGATAGCTGGGTGCGGGGCATTTGGGCAGCAAAACCACTGATTTGGCAGCCTTATTTTCAAACAGAAAACACGCATATGGTCAAACTCAATGCGTTTTTGAAACTTTTCTACACCGCTTGTCATGAAGAAATGTTTCAGGCCATTGCCGAATTAAACGGTGGCTGGGCGCAAGGCAGCATTTCAACTGAAATTTGGCTGAATTATGTGCGCCAGTTGCCCGCGATTCGCGCAATTACGCAAGCAAGCACAATGGCGCTGGCCGCGCAGCCAGACCTTGCTTCTAAGTTGGTGATTTATTTGCAAAAAATAAGCGTTCAGGTATAATGCGCGGCTTTAATATTTAACCCAATTTTTAGTACTTTTTTATATCAAGGCAATCTCATGAAAACAGCTCAAGAACTTCGCGCCGGTAACGTTATTATGGTGGGCGATGTGCCATTAGTGGTGGTAAAAGCAGAATACAATAAATCTGGCCGTAGCACTGCTGTGGTAAAAATGAAATTTAAAAACTTGCTGACTGAAGCCCCAAGTGAGGCCATTTACGGCGCTGGTGATAAGTTTGACGTGATTGTGCTTGAGAAAAAAGAAGCGACTTACTCATACTTTGCCGACCCAACTTATGTGTTTATGGATACAGACTACAACCAATACGATGTTGATGCTGAGTTCATGGAAGACGTGCTTCCCTACCTTGAAGACGGCATGCCGGCAGATATTCGTTTTTATAACGACAAAGCCATTTCAGTTGAACTACCAACGACGGTGGTGCGTGAAATCACATACACTGAACCCGCAGTAAAAGGTGACACCTCAGGCAAAGTGATGAAACCAGCTAAAATCGCCACAGGTTATGAAATCTCAGTGCCATTATTTTGTGCGCAAGGCGACAAAATCGAGATTGACACGCGTACAGGTGAATATAGAAACCGTGTCATGAAATAAATCACGCATTTAGTTCATGTCATTATCAAGGGAGCAATTTGCTCCCTTTTTTTATCATTGTTTTTGTATAGAAGGTTTTTACAAGCAAGGTTTTTATATACAAGCCATTAAAATTCGCGCTACTATACTTATCCATCGCAGTAAAAACTTTGCTGGAGGCAGTATGAACGATAAGCAATTAGTCGCGCTAGAAGTCGCTAAATTTGTTAAAAATGGCATGTTGGTGGGCTTGGGTACAGGCTCTACTGCCAATTATTTTATTGACGAGCTAGCACGCCTGCAACGTGAAAATGGTCTTAGCATCACCACCGTTGCAAGCTCCACCATCAGCGCCCAACGTGCGCAATCACTTGGTTTGCCTATTGTCGCCTTAGAGCATATTAGCCAAATTGATCTCTATGTAGATGGTGCAGATGAAATTTCACCCGACATGACCTTACTTAAAGGCCGTGGCAGCGATTTAGTCAAAGAGAAGTTGTTAGCCAAAGCGGCCACACAATTTATTGTGGTGGCTGATGAAAGCAAATTGGTCAGCCGCATTGGTCAGAATTTTGTTATCCCGATTGAAGTCATTCCATTTGCATGGCAACTCACAAAAAAAAGTCTTGAAGATGCGGGTGGTGTTGGCCATTTGCGCCCTAATGCTGCAAAAGATGGCTTTTGGATTACCTCGCATGGCAGTTATGTACTCGATTTAACCTTTGATGCCGATTTTAGCGCCAACGCACTGAACGAACTCATCAACAATACGCCTGGCGTGGTTGAGCACGGCATTTTTTATGGCCTAACAGATGCCGTGCTGATTGCCGCCAATGGCAAGGTAGAGGCGCGCTGGGCTTAATGCCCGCGCGTTTTCTTGTAGTGAATGTGCTAAATCAGGGTTACATGCATAAGCTCTTTATTGTGCTGCTCGTGCTGTTGGCGGCTGCCTGTACGCGCACTGACGAGCGCACAACTTCTACAGCACATTCTGAAACCGATGATGCCAACACCCTGATTTTTGTCACACATAACGGCCCTACGACTTACTATTACAATGGCGATAACGAGCTGGCTGGCCTTGAATACGATTTAGCAACTTTATTTGTTAAGGATTTTGCGCCTGAATACCAACTTAAATTTTTAGTGGTCAATAGTGTGAGCGATGTCATCCCCTCGCTATTAAAAGGCCGTGCGCATATTGCGGCAGCCAATTTATCTATTACCCGTTTGCGGCAAGAACTGGTGCAATTTTCCACGCCTTACCAACAAACACAGCAACAGCTTGTCACCTTAAATGAAGAAAATACCAAACAAAATCGCCCTATTCAAGTAAAAGACTTTAACGTGCAGTTAGCCAACAAAAAATTGGCTGTACCACTGGGCACAAGTTTTGAAGAACGGCTGATTCAGCTCAAAAAAAGCCAGCCAGCACTGCAATGGCAATCCATACCCAATACCAACTCTGAGCTACTTTTAAGCGATGTGGCCAATGGCACGCTGGACTACACCATGGCAGACAGCCACTTGGTGTCTATTATGCAAAATTATTACCCCAACTTGGCCGTGGCGGCAAAAGTGGGAGAAGCCGACAACCTCGCTTGGGCATTTTCAAAACAGGCGAACCCAGCGCTTGTTAAAAAAGTGAATGCCTTTTTTGCAAAAATTAAAAAAGACGGCACTTTAAAGCACCTGATAGACCGCTATTATGGCCACTCAGAGCGCCTGAATACGCAAGACGTCACCGTGTTTCTTGCGCGTAGCCAAAGTATTTTGCCCAACTATGCGGCGCTATTTAAACAAGCGCAGGAACAAACCGGCCTTGATTGGCGCTTAATTGCTGCGGTGAGTTATCGCGAATCGCACTGGGACCCATTAAACACGTCACCCACAGGCGTACGAGGCATGATGATGCTCACCGAAAACACCGCCAAGCTCATGGGGGTCACTGATAGGCTGGACCCCGTACAAAGCATTCCTGCTGGCGCAAAATATCTCGTCAAAATGATTGAAAAAATACCTGAAACAGTTCCAGAACCCGACCGCACCTATTTGGCATTGGCAGCCTACAACATCGGTTACGCCCACCTGCTAGATGCGAGAACCCTCGCAATGCGCTTAAAACTCAACCCGGACCGTTGGTCTGATGTTAAAAAAACCTTGCTCATGTTACGCCAGCCAGATTATTACACCACGCTAAAGTATGGCTATGCCAATGGCAGTGCGCCCGTTATTTTTGTAGAATCCGTGCGCAGCTACCAAAACATTTTGGAATATCATCAGCCCAGCCACCCTGCCAATGAACAAATCAACGTCGCCAATTTGAGCAAAAAACAAGCGCTCAAAATTGCCTTAAAAATGCTTTAAAACCGCCGAGAAAAAAATAATGCCCTGGAAGCCT
>JAKQTB010000028.1 GCA_029569495.1 Pseudomonadota bacterium
TTGGCGCGCCGCGATAAACAAGAACATAGTCATCAGGGGAGCCTCCCATTGTTTTATCAATAGTTACTATGTTTTTTGCTAGAATTGCATTTGCTCTCGATTTCGGGTCATATTCAGTAAACACTTTGCCTGTTGGATTGATGTTATCTAACACACCAACCGCCCCACGTTGCCCCCTAAAGCCCGCAGCGTTTAGTGTTCTTGGCGCATTAGCATTAGCAATCATACGCCCTTGCATCGCCCCTAATCCCTCGCTAACTTGCCGCCCTGCTTGTAACGCAGGTTTTGCACCCATAGCAATACCGATAGCAGTCGGAACAGTACGCAAGCCAGCACCGACAACAGGACTATATTGCCCTGCAATATCAACGCCTTTTTTCCATGTGTCGATGATAGGCATAGCAGGTTTAATGGCAGTTTTAGCGGCATTGCCGATTGATTGTGAGTATTCTTGAGCTTCTTGTGTTCTTGGCTGATATGTCATGCCTTCGCGTATAGCGTCAGCACCATGAACAGGGTCATACATGGCAGCAAAGCCAGCTACAGGTTCAGCGATTGCAGACGTGCCTAGTTGCGCCGCTATCTCAGCCAATCCATAACCGTTATCACGCATATCTTTGAAAAATTGCAATAACTCGCTCATGTTAATAGCCCTGATAGTCTGATTGTCGTCTAATGTTGTGACGTGCAACCTTGTCAAATTGGTCTTGTACTGGTCGTATATCTCTTACCGCAAATGTTAGCACAAAAGCATCGGCTCGGTCAGGACTACGCCCAAACTCTTTTTTATACTCTTTTTTGCTTTGCATCAATAACAGACTGTCTTTGTACTTGTATTTAACAGAGCATAGTTGCGATTTAAAGTCCCTATCTTGATAAACACTCACGCCGCCATTCTTTAGATAATCCATTGCATCACGCCACATACGCGCCCGAAGATTATAATTGCGTCCGTCTGCTAGTGTTTGGCCTGTGTGTACACCATAAATAATCTTTTTATAACGTCCATCGCGCAACTGGTCGTAGCAACTTGCACCAGGGCCATCTAGCTCGATGATGATTGCATCAATCCGCCCATGTACACCCTGCAACTCTAATTGGCCGCATAACTCAGTCACTAAGCCTGCCAACTGTATGCCGTCTAGCTTTCGTCGTGTAATCTGTTTCAGGTTCAAACGTCCACGACGTAAATGTATCACTGACTCATCATCGCCCATATGTGCAGCATCAATACCGATAACCCAACCACCAATCGGCACAACATCGGCTGGCCCTAGCTTCATGGCTTCTTCAACAAAGTCACCAGGTATCCAAGAGTCATTTGTCGATGCGTTATAGTCCAAGTCATATTCTTGAGCAAACAGTACAGGGTCAACAGTGCGCTTTTTCTTCTCGTACCATTCTTTATCTTTGCGCGGGTCGTCTGACCAATGAAACGAAAAGACGGGGATCTCACCGCCCATGCGCTTACGATAAAACAGATTCCCGTTACCGTTTACGCTAGACATATCAATCTTACAGTTTGACGTTGCGCTTAGTGCGGCATCAACAATCTCTTGCCGTTCGTAATGTGCCGACTCGTCCTTGAAGTAAATCGACGTTCTACCACCACGCCCAATGTTATCGCCTGCTTCGCCTTTGATAACAGAACCGTTATCATTGTTGACTATGCAAAGATGCGTCCTTGTTTGACTTTTCGGCCTGAACTCAATTGGCAATCCTGCAATATACGCCTGTATCTTCCAAAATATAGAATCAGGGTCGCCATTCTTATCAACTAAATCCTCTTTGCGCGAACCAAAGCCGACAACAGTACCAGCGTGAAAAAAGGTTATCCAATGGGCAATCGCAGCAGCAAGCCACGTCATACCGATGTCGCGTGACTTCTCAATAATACCATCGTCTCTACCTTTCCAACGTGCAACCACCCAATTAACAAGCTCGATCTGTTTTGGAAATAAGACAAAGGGAAAGTTAGTAGGAAGTCCGCGCTCAGCATTACGAGGGTCAAATGTCATACCCCAATCATTGATAAACTCGGCGGGGTGCGTTTTGTAGAACTCAAGGAGTCCAGCCAATGCACCTTCAGTCGTACGAATGGTATGCAAACGCTCGGCACGTTTTTTATAGACAGCTTGATAGTCAGGGTTTTTAAAGTCGAATAAAACGTCAGTCATTGCTAGTCCGTTTTAATAGTGCCGCCATTGATTAGTAGATTATAGGCTTCTTCGGCTGACATTGCCGTTGTGTTTACTTGTATTACACCACCATTCGCGCCTGTGTGTTCTTGCACGTTTGTCTCTTTCCAACCCATGCGTGTCTTAGCCCAAAACATTGCAGCCCTTACGCAATCGCTATATGTTGCACCTGTGGTTAATGCTTGACCACTTGCCGCTTGGTATAAAAACTTACCAACATTTGCATTAGCCTTTGTTGCGCTGTTTTCTAATTCTTCACGATAATACTTGTACAGTGTTTTATCATCTATGCCGATATATGCAGCAACTTCTTTAATAGGCACACCATAAGAACGCAATGCGATAATTTCTGCTCTCGTTTTTTCTGTTGGTTGGTGCAATGGTTTTGACATAGTTAAGCCTCATGTGTGTTTTTTGAGGCCGCACAAGATGAGTGGAGCGTGATGGTTGGAATCGCACCACCGCCCACTAACTGGTCGCTAGTGGTAGCCTTTGTATCACGCTTAATTGATTCACCTTTATACATTCCCGCGCCCATTTCGTCAATCTTTGAGAATGGCAGAATCGGAACTGTAAGGCGCGATTTTGTTGATTCATTAAGAAAGTAGATATAGCGGAGTTGGTAGCCCTTCAAAGGCGTACAATCTTTTTTTTGCAATCCTTTATATTTTTTATCCGCTGAATTATTAAAAGTTTTATCAGCAACAACTTCGCCATGCGGCGTCATAAGCATTGTCTTATTAACCTTTATTCCAGTTAAAATAAAACCGCTTGCTCTATAGATTGTGCCATCACCACATTGGCAGCCATCACTAAAACTTAACACCCACTCAATATGTGGGTAATGTTTTTTATCAAACGAAACGCCACTGCCATACAACGGCTTTCACTGTTACGCGGTAATCTGTCGCTAAACGCCATGCGGTTAAGCTCTAGCATTCCGTTCCATTGTGTGCCATCGACCAAGGGCAGTATCTTGCGCTTATCAATAGACCCGCCAAACGACATAACGCCTTCCAGCTTATCGTTAAGGTACGCACCAAAGTGTAACGTGCTATTAGGTACAACCTTACCGCTATAATGCACCCGCTTAACAAGCGCATTTGCTGCCTGTGCTGTGATAGGCTTTACAATAATATCCTTTGCACTAACCATTGCGAGCCTCTAACCATTGGGAGCATATTAAAGCGAGTGCGTTGCCGTTGCTGTTCTCGTTCAATCCAGTATCGACCAGCGGATTTGTTCTAGCAAGCGTAACAGCATCTTCAACGATTGCGGCTTGCTCGTCATGCAGGGTGAAGGTCTTTTGCTGAAATGGCTCCTTGTCACCGCTTGGCAGTTCAGGCATGCCCACTTCCTCGCTTTCGTCAAAATCAACCGCGCTGATTTCCTCTAACTCAAAACCTGTTAGCTCTAAATTAAAACCATTATCTGCAAGTTCTGCAAACTCTACACGAAGCATCTCTTCGTCCCATCCAGCGTCTAATGCTAAGCGATTGTCTGCAATGATATAAGCGCGTTTTTGTGTGTCGCTTAAATGGCCAATTTGCACCACTGGGACTTCTTTTAGTCCTAATTTTTGAGCGGCCATAACTCGGCCATGACCTGCAATAATTCCATTATCTAAATCAATAAGCACTGGATTTAAAAAACCAAACTCTTTAATGCTTGACGCAATCTTACTAACCTGTGCTTCGCTATGTGTTCTACTGTTTCTTGCGTATGGGATAAGCTCAGTAGTTAAAATGCTTTTATAGTTCGGATTATCATTTTTCATCTCATCCCCTGCACCAACCAAAACACTAAATAAACAAGCCACACACCAAAAGCGATTATACAACAAATACCACTAACTAAGCATAGCTGTAAAAAGGCTTTAAGGTATCTCATTTTTTGCGCCACTCATTAAAAGATTGTTTAAGTTTTGGCAATGCGATAATTATCTGAATGACTGTATATAGTATTGTCGCCATAATCAGCCAGTCTTGTAGTTGTATTCCTGCTAATGTCATACCCGTTACAATAACAGGCGGTGAAGTTTTTATGGCTGCCATACTTAACCCATGTTCTAAATGTTGGGATGTATCGGCCATGTTATTTTGCACCGTTTTCTTTCTTCAAAACAGCAACAAGACCTAAAATAATACTAGGTAGTCCACTTTGATAATTACCCGTCATACAATCCGATATGCCGTTAAATATCAGGGCAATGCCCGCATAACTTGAAGGCTCTTTTAATCTATTCATAACACGCGCTCCTATGTTTGAAACAATATAGCACACCTTAAATTTATGGCAATAAAAAAGCCCTAAGTTACGAGGGTAAAGGTAGTCTTCCATGACCTGCGAGGTGTTTATTTAAGTTTCAATTGTGCTAATACATCACTAACGCGATCTTTACACAAGCGGTAAATGTCTTTGTAATGTAACTCAGCTTTAAGCCCGTCACGAATAGCAATCTCAACCAATGTTTCGGCAATCTTCAATAACTGTAATTGCCTAACGTCCATTTTGTCACGCTGTCCTGATTCTATGCCTAAAGATTTATTAGTCATAGTCGTTAAAGTAACATAATACATTTCAGGCTTTGAACTACCGCTTGCTTTAGCGTATTCAACCAAGTCTTTTATTGCATCCGTTTCTATCCGCCGTACTTGTTTACCATCAAGCCGTGCAATATCCCGCTCGGCCAACTGTTTCCGCGCATCACGAAACGCTTTAACAAGTTTTAATTTTGACTCAACTATTTTTTCATTGTTACGCATAAGCGTTAATAAAAAATAGCATTGATCTTCATTTAGTAAAAAGTAGCGGACTTGGATATTGTTGTAGCCAGCTTCCGTTTGGTTCGGAAGATGACCTAAAGCATCAAACTTAGATTTATACTTGTCTAGCGATTCCAAAATCGTACGGTGTCGGTGATTTAATTCAGGAGCTAACAGACGGGAGTCGATGCGAAACTCATTAGAAATGAGATTTAAGGAAATATCGTTCATGGTTTTTACTCTTTAGTGCGCCACTGTTGGCAAAACCATTATATCACTTAACTCTTTCAACTCCAAATCTATCAATAATCAAACATTCACGCCGCCCGCCTTCTTTCACAAACGATATGTGAACCCAAGAATTAAACTCTAAAATCAACTGGTCGAACTGTATATTGCTTTTCTTGATTGCGTCAAAAACCTGCTTAGGATTACCAAACAATTCACACTTAAAATCTACTGCCTCACCCTTTAGATGTTGTGATGTATCTTTGCTACCCAGCCTGCGATTGACTTGTAAGCAGCGATAGCCACTTGAGATATTCACAGGCTTGCCAAGTAATTCACGCACTTTATCAAGCTGGCTTGCCGTATATTTCAGCTTCTCTAAAATATCAGGTGTTGGCGCGTTATCAATGCCGTGATCTTCGGCAATCTTGCTAAACGTCAACTCACGAAACGAAAAATACTTAGACAAGTTTTTCATAACCCATCAACCAAAAAACACAATCAACTGAGCATAGCATGACCAAACAACAATACAATATTATTTTACATTGCATGATTTTTAGCTTAGGCGTGTTAGTTCTGCTGGTTGTTTTACTGTTTGCTTAACTCAAATCTCAGTTATATCAAGCCCATGCACATGCTTCATTAAGTGAATTTTAAGACGATAAACGGGTAGATTTTTCGTCGCTTCACTTTTAACGTCTTCAACAATAAAATCACTGTCTTTCATGTAAGTAAAATCAGCGATGTACTTAACTGCTGGTTTCTTTTTTGGCTTTCCATCTTTAATCAAAATCACCGCAGGAGCTAAAACAAATGGCTCTTGTAGTTTTAGTTCTCGAATAATTCCACTCGCTAACCACGCTGATAAAATTTTATAACGCGCCAATTCTTTCAGAGAGTCGAATTTATGCCCGTCATATTCGCGTTTTGTGTTGTTATATTTTCTCATAAATCCCCCGTAAAATCATTTTTATCTGTCGGCCTATTAATAATCCGCACGTCACAATCAGCCCACTTTGGCACAACATCCCACTCAATCATCCCTGCTGCTTCTAGCACTGCTACTGAGTCGCGCAATAACTGCTCGTGCGCCCTGTCGTGATTTATTTGAATCTTTCCGCAGTGATGACGACCATAAGTTTCTAAATTAAAAATAGCCTCATTAATAATCTCACTAGATGGTTTACTCATTACATCATCACCCGCGCAGTCACTAAACATTGAGTGCAAACAGGCAAATAATCATCTTTATCTAAAACTTCTTTTTTAACCTGATCTCTTAAATCAGATAATTTGCATCGCTCAGAAGTTTTAAAATTAAAGTGGTCTTTTACCTCGCCTGTCCCGTCATAATTTTCCGTTCTAACATTAACCGAAATACTCCAAAATCTAGGTTCTAACGCTAACTGACTGACTCGGCCATTTAACGTCTTAAACCCTTCATGCTCAAATGTCGCAGCATCATATTGCAGATAATGTTTTTTGCTCGGTTTTAATGCGGCATCTCTAGTTTTCATAATAAGCCATCACCTTTAGTTGTTTTAAAACGCCAAAACAAAATTAATATAAAACTCATCGCGTGTTACAGCCCATGTTTTTCTATCATCATCAACATATACAATTAAAATGGGCTGCAATTCGTGATCTTTTGCGTGTTCGTTTGCTACTTCAACAACAACACATCTTTTATTGCTTCGTTTGTTTCTATAAACATTGCCGATCATTTGCACATCTCCATCGCACGATCAATTTCAACCCGCGTGTCATCACTACCGCGAGTCGCCTTAAACTCGTTTTTCCAAATGAAAGTCACATAGCAATTACCGCCAAATTCCCACTCAATGCGTCCACGATTTTTAACCATCCAATCGAGACGCTGACTTTCAAGCTCAAGTCGTGCGTTTTCTTCGGCCATAACACTGCACTGTTGCTGAAAGCCATCACGCTCCCTATGCAAGCGGTCTAAATCCTCTTTCAGTCGCTCCAATTCGCCCAATACCGCGCCTGTAACGATGTTTGAACCCGTTTGTACATCTTGCTTGTTTTGCATGACTTCTTGCGTCATTTCTTAATTCTCACTAATTTACTATCAACGCTCGGATGACTCGCTTTGTGTAGTTTTGAGCCTTCCGAGCAGTATTTTTCTGAACGTGGGTAGCAGTAAGCGCACCGCATGACGTGGTTTAGTAACGCCATGGATGCATCGCTCACACTCGACTCCTGCGAGCGTTCAGTTCGCATTTTTGGCAAGTACCCATTTTTGACGATTCAAGCTCAACAGGCTTTTTGACCTTGCACGAATCGCAAGTGAACAAATGCAATGGCTCAACTCGCTCGACTGGCTTACTACGTCTTGCAATGGCCTGTTCTTCACATTCGCCAGCCACATATTCAATTTCGTACTTCCTGCAAATCTCATACATCGGCGTCTTGCTGACGTTGAACAATTTGCACAACTCAGCAATCGTGCGCTTCTTCGCAATCAGTCTGAAAATGTCGATTTCGTCCATTGCTTGAATTACTTGCACGACTTTCAAAGAGTTTTTGTTTTCAGTTTTCATAATGATCGCCTGTAAATTGTGGCCTGTAGGATATTTTAGTGCCGCTCGCGTACAGGCGAACGCTTACCGCAAAGTAATTAGTTTTGCGTAGCGGCTGAGTAATTGTAGCAGGGTGGGGTTATCAAGTTAGGCCAATTTATTGATATTTTTATTGGGTAGGGGGTACAGGGGGTGTCGGGGGTACGTCTCTACTATATATATCTAAAATAAAAATGAGTTAATAATACCCGCGCACATGGGAAATGCGATACCCCCGACATACCCATACCCCCACCCATAAACACCATAATATAATAAAATCAATGACTTACGTTTTTTGGGTAGGGGGTATGGCTTTTTGAGCTGTACCCCCTATTTTTTAGTTTTTATTGTGCTATTATCACCGAGCGGCTAGGCTGATCCCCGAAAAATGAGAGTCATTCACTCATTGCCGCTCTATTTTAGAATGAAAAACCACAGAATGAAGGTTTACAAAATATGTTTCCCACAGAACTAACTAATTTAAATCAGTGGCTGGTTTGGCGTTTTGAACCAAATGGCGACAAAAAGCCACGAAAAGTACCGTATTATGCAAATGGCACACGCCGCCACGGCAAACAAGGCGACGAGGCCGACAGAGACGCCCTTACAAGCTATGAAAAAGCAAAATCCGCCCTAGAGTACGGCTATCAGGGTTTAGGGTTCGCATTCCTACCTGATGACGGCTTAATCGGTATCGACATCGACGCTAATGCAGACAAAGAACTGGCGGCCAAAATTATCGGCGGCTGCAATTCATACACTGAGCTATCACCAAGCGGCAAAGGCTGGCATATATTTGTCAAAGGCGAGACAAAGACGTTTAAGGACAATGATGTAGGTATTGAGGTTTTTTGTTCTAGTCAGTTTTTTACAATGACGGGTGATAAAATACCTGAAAGCCCAGACACCATCGCGCCAATTAGCGACAAACTCATAAACCGATTGCGTGAAATTGTTAAACCTGAAAAACCAAAACCAACACGCACATCACTACCGATTAACGAACGCGCCAAGGTTGAATCGGCACTTGCGTACATTAACGCCGATTGTGGCTATGACGACTGGTATAAAATCGGCATGGCAATTTATAGTGAGTTAGGGGTTGGCGGGTTTAGCGTTTGGGATTATTGGAGCGCAAAAAGTAGCAAGTACTCGCCCAAAGGAATGCAGGAAAAATACGCCAGTTTTGCAGGTAGTGCGGTAAAAGGGGCAACACTTTACGGGATGGCAATAGATAACGGATGGCAACCGCCACGCGACCCGAACTACCGACCAACACAACAGCCAACGCAGCCAAAACCAACACAACAAACAACTACACCAGTTAGCATAGATTTATTTTCACCGTTGGTGGATGTAAACGATAAAGGCAAGCCGTTAGAAACCATTGAAAATCTAGCTGACGTTTGCCGTCGTTTAGGCATTAACATCACATACAACGTAATAAGCAAATCTGTTGACATTTCTATTCCAAACAGCAAATCGACAATTGATAATGAATACAACGCAAATTTAGCGATGTTAAAATCGTGGTGCAAACGCTTCAAAATGCCAACTGACAGCTTAAAAGACTACGTTTTGGCGATTGCTGACAGCAATGTATTTAATCCTGTGCAGGTGTGGATTGAGAGCGTTCCGTGGGATAAAAAACCAAGACTTAACGATTTTTTTGCTACCGTTTCCGATAAAACAAAAAAAATGTTGCCCGATGGCCGCAGCTTAAAAGATGTTTTAATTTTTAGATGGATGTTATCCGCTGTGGCGGTAGCACTGACTGAAAAACCCATTGCCGCGCAGGGTGTGTTGACGTTTACAGGGAAAGGAAACTTAGGGAAAACAGAGTGGTTCAAAAATCTGCTACCTGAAGAAATACGATTTTTACTTAAAGAAGGGTTAACACTTAATCCTTCTGATAAAGACAGTGTAACAACGTGTATTAGCCATTGGCTATGTGAATTAGGCGAATTAGACGGAACATTTAGACGTGCTGATATTGCACAGTTGAAAGCATTTATCACACGATCACAAGACGATGTTCGACGACCTTACGCCGCAAGCGATAGCAAATATCCGCGACGCACCGTGCTTTTTGCTTCAGTGAATAGTCGCGAGTATTTGCAAGACCCAACGGGAAATAGACGTTTCTGGACGGTCGAGGTTGATAAAATAAATGCCCGTCACGGTATGAATATGCAGCAAGTTTGGGCGGAGGTCGCCTATTTTTATCGCGATTTAGGTCAAAAATGGTTTTTAGAACCCGACGAAATGGACGCATTAAACGACCATAACGACGATTTTATGTCAATAAATCCAACCCATGAAAAAATAGATACGGCTTTCGAGTGGGAGCAAAGCCCTGTTTTTTGGACGCGTCCCTGCACCGCCACCGAAATAGCGGAATTGTCAGGGGTTGAACGCATAACGCAGCGAGAGACTAACGAAGCGTCTAGCTATGTGCAACAACGCTACGCAGTACAAACAAAACGGATAGGCGCGAATAAAAACAAACGCTGGATGATGCCCCCTTTGACGTTTGAGGCAGAGCAAGCACTGGCAAAACGGAGTTTCAAAAAATGATTGAATGTAATCATATCGGAAACCGAGTTTATACAAAGCGCATATTTCAAAATTTAACCACACATTATTGTGTACAGTGTCTAAAATGCGGACAAATCGTGCGCCAAAATAATAAACTATGGTTAAAAATAGAGGATATACCGCCAACAAAAACTATCCATATTTTTGACGAGTTTTTATTAGAGAATGGGGGAAACAAATGATTACCCTCCGAGACTATCAAAAAAACGCGGTCGATTCTATTCGTCAGTCATACGCGCAACAACGCCGCGCCCCTTTGCTAGTCCTTCCCACTGGCGGCGGCAAAACAACAATTTTTGCTTATGTCACTCAACAAGCTGCAAGTAAAGGTAAGTGTGTTTTTTTACTCTGCCACCGTGCCGAGCTAGTGAAGCAAATCAGCACCACCCTTGCAAATTTTGGTTGTCATCACCAAGTGATTGCGCCTCATGCGATTGTAAACCAATGCCGAAATAGCCAGTTTTTAGAATTAGGTGAATCGTTTATTGCGCCGTGTCGCGTATATGTTGCGAGTGTGCAAACACTGGTAAAACGGATGGATAAAATAATACACACGCCCGATATTATTGTGATTGATGAAGCTCACCATTTAACACAAGGCAGCACATGGGGAAAAGTTATTGACGCATACCCGAAATCGCGATTGTTGCCAGTTACCGCCACCCCTTGCCGATTAGATGGCAAAGGCTTAGGTGTTGATGATGGCGGATATGCCGACGATATTATTATTGGGCAAACAATGGGTAATTTAATCGCAAATAAATACCTCAGCGAATATCGTATTTTTTGCCCACCCAATGCGCTGGATTTATCAAACGTTAAGACGCGCATGGGGGACTACTCAAAAGACGACCTAGCGGAAGCGATGGACAAGCCAACAATCACTGGTGACGCTGTTAAACACTATCGCAAATTATGCAATAATCGCCGCGCCGTGGTGTTTTGCGTGACCGTAGCTCATGCTGAACACGTCAGAGACTCATTTAACGTCGCAGGAATAGCATCAGAATCGCTAGACGGTACATTAGATCCAAATGAGAGAGACGCACGGATAAAACGCTTTGAGAGCGGCTTGACGCTTGTTTTAACATCGTGCGATGTTGTTAGCGAGGGCTTTGATTTACCAAGTATTGAGTGCGCGATACTTTTACGACCTACAAAATCGCTGTCATTGTATTTGCAGCAGGTGGGTCGGGCGTTGCGAGTCACGAAAGGGAAAACAGAGGCTATTATTTTAGACCATGTTGGCGCAGCCATGCGCCACGGATTGCCCGATACAGACCGCGAATGGACACTAGAAGGACGTAAGAAAAAAACACGCAAAAACGACAATGACGAACCAGATGTTAATATCAAAACCTGCCCGAGTTGTTATGCTGTGCATGACAGCAAATTAAAACAATGCCCAAACTGTAGCCACGTTTATGTTGTGCTAAAAACACAAATTGAGGTAACTGACGGTGAGTTGGTTGAACTTGACAAATCACAGGTGATTTTTCAACGAAAAACAGAGGTTAGAAACGCGCGTGATTTTGATTCATTAGTAGCACTTGGGCGATCACGTCAGTATAAATATCCCGAACAGTGGGCAGATAAACAACTAGAAATCAGAGATCAATATGCGAAACGAAGAAACGAATATTCAAAATAGAATTATGCTTGAATTGTCAGCACAAGGGGCGATGGTTTGGCGAAACCAAACTGGAAAATTTAGGAGCATGAATGACCCTAATCGCATTGTGAGTGTTGGCCAAGTTGGCAGTGCTGATATTTTCGCGTGTGTCCCGACATTGATAACACTAGATATGGTCGGAAAAACAGTGGGTTTGTGTGTTGCTGTTGAAGTAAAAACAGAATCAGGAAAGCAGCGACCCGACCAAAAATCATGGCAATCAGCATTTGAAAAACACGGAGGCAGTTATATTTTGGCGCGTAGTGTTCATGACCTGTCATTTAGGCCACCACACATAACGTAATTTTTTTGCTATTGATAATTGTGTTTTGATAGTTTTTTGCTATGTTTAATGAGTGTACATGACTATGTTGATATGTTTATTTTTTAACTTTTATTAAACATGAGGCAATAAAAACCCTCATTTCGAGGGCTTGTTTTTAGCGTTTACCGCGTTTTATTTCGACTATTTCTTGACAGTCCACGCAGCGTGTAATGCCTTTGGCAAACTGACGGCGAGCCAGTGGGATTTCTAAACCGCAATCAACGCACTCTTTGAATGAGTCAAAAGTAGGCTTGTTAAGCTCACGCAGGGCTAAGGTGTGCGCTAGGCTTTCTTGTTCGACTTTTGATGCGTTATCTAAGATGCAAGCTGACATCAAATCACCCCACTAACATCGTTACATTTGTTGTTTTTGCAGGTTTTTATCATCAAGATAAAATCCCAGTTGAAGTTTTTATTGCCGCAATGACGACACGCAGGAACGTCCTCTCGAATCACCCGTTTAACTGCTAATTTTTTTACTCTTGAACGATCAACTGTTTGCATTTATACTGACCTCAGCTCGTTTAAGTTGTTCATTAAAGCCACTCCGCAAAAGTGGCTTTTTTGTTGCCTGTTATTTCTAATTCCGTCGATTTCGACAGAGTTAAAATACGTTGTTGCGGCTCGTATCGGAGTCGGTGAGCCATTCCGACTGTGGGTAAACAAAACCTTCCTAACGCATTAATTCCTCTTTACTCGCCCACTCAGCCCAACGAATGATTGCCACGCCTACACCAAACATGGTGATGATGAAACCTGACGTGGCTAAAAATATATTTAATGCGTTCATGTTGTTTTTCCTGTTGTTGTCTATTCTTAAATCAGCCCACTCTTCGGAGGGCTGAAAAATGTTACGCGGCTTGTTGTTCTGCTTTTTCTATTTCATGCGGAAGCTCAGGGTAAAGAGCTACATATGCCCACGCTGCTCTTTGCGGCACAAACTCATCCCACAGCCCAACAGCAACCTTGCTTACTCCAAGCGCATCAGCAGCAGCGACTTGAGAGCCAAACTTACTCACAACATCTTCTTTTTTGAGAAGAATTTTAATTTTCATTTCAGCATCCAAGTAATTAAAACTTTACACAGGTAAAGCATACTTTACCCAAAAGAGTAAAGCAATAGTTACTAGATAAAAGTTAAGCTAACTTTACTTTTTTTGGGGTAATTAAAAATGAGTTTATTAAGTGAAAGGCTACTCCCCTCATTAGCACCCCTCATTAAAACTTAAAAACTTCAATTGGTTAAATTTTAAGCATATAAACTATAATTTACTTTTTATTGGTAAAGTTTGCTTTACTTGTAGATAAAGTAAAGTTATATTTACCCCATACCAAACGAAACGGACAAACACCATGAACACAGTAACAGGCCAAGATATTCACGATTCAATTTTCTTAGATGATGCCAATTCTAATGCTTTAGATGGTTTGTTGTTGGCGTTGGCAGAAGGTCAAGAAGACGATGCTGACGAGTTTTTAGCTGTTTTGCGTAAGGCGGCAACGTCAGCGCACTACAAGTTATCAGGAGAGAAAGAGTTTGATGAATGGGTTGAAAGTGCCGAGTTTAACGATTACGTTGCCAGCATAAACCACGCAGCAATGATGTAAGCCA
>JAKQTB010000033.1 GCA_029569495.1 Pseudomonadota bacterium
CTTAAATATAAATAATTTTCTGCCGAGAAAAAAATAATGCCCTGTGAGCCTTTATTTACAAGGCTCACAGGGCATCTAAAAAGGTTGTGCATAAAAACACTTTAGAACCACTTGATTTAAAAAGCAATGAATTGTTAGGTAGTTATATTGTCGCTAAACAATTGGCTTTCCCCAACTTTCACTAAAAAATAATTCCGCCAGTGGTTTGCGTGTGCGCGCTGCGGTTTCGCGCGTCAGTGCTTCACCCGTGACCGTGGCAATGTCGGCTGGGTGGCCCACGGTAATAAACGCCATAAGGGTATATTGGCTGGGAATATTAAAGCTTTCGCGCGCTAGGTCTGGGTTAAAGCCGCCCATTTGGTGCGCCATCAGGCCGAGGGCTTCGGCTTGCAAACAGAGGTTTTCTGCGGCGGCGCCAGTGTCGTATTGTGCCCAGCGGTTGGGTTGCTGATTGTGGCCAAATAAGCTGTCGGCCGCCACCAACACCAATACGGGGGCATCTTTGGCCCAAGCCTGATTACCGGGTACTAGGCAGTCTAGCGCTTGCTGCCACGCACTAGCATCCGTATTTTTATCCCACACAATAAAGCGCCAAGGTTGGTCGCCAAAGCACGAAGGCGCCCAGCGCGCGGCTTCAAGCAGGCTGATGATTTGCGTTTGCGTGACGGGTTGGCTGGCGTCATAAGCGCGGCCGCTCCAGCGGTTGGCAATGAGTTCATGGATTGGCGCTTGGGTGTTGGCAGGTTTTTTCATGAGATTGTCGCCCTTAAAAAATTTAAACTTCTAAAAATGGATAATCGGTATAGCCTTTTTCAGTGCCACCATAGAAGCTTTTTGCATCAGCCACATTGAGTGGCGCATCTTTTTTAAAGCGCTCGACTAAATCTGGGTTGGCAATAAAGGGTACACCGTAGGCAATGGCATCGGCATGGCCGCTGGCGATCGCGGCATTGCCGCGTGCTTTGTCATAACTTAAATTGCCAATGTAGCCATTTTTAAAGCGCTTTCTAAAGGCCACAAAATCAAACGGATCAGCCTTGCCGCCACCGTGAATACCGCCTTCAACCGCATGCAAATACGCCAAGTTAAAGCGGTTTAGCGCCTCTGCCACGTATTCAAACAAGGCTTGCGGATTACTATCGTGCATGTCGTTAAATGGATTAACGGGCGACAATCGCACGCCTACTTTATCAGCCCCTGCGGTTTTTACCACCGCATCGACAACTTCAAGCAGCAAGCGCGTGCGGTTTTCAACACTGCCGCCGTAGTTGTCTGTGCGTTTATTGCTGCCATCGCGCAAAAACTGGTCTAACAAATAGCCATTGGCGGCGTGCACTTCAACGCCATCAAAACCTGCAGCCAGTGCGGCTTTAGTGGCGTGCACGTAGTCTTGCACAATCGCGGGCAATTCGTTTGCCTCAAGCGCGCGCGGCGTAACGTAATCTTGCAGGCCTTGATAGGTAAACGCTTGGCCGGCAGGTTTGATGGCAGAAGGCGCAACGGGCAAGGCACCATTGGGCAACAGGCTTGGGTGTGAAATACGCCCCACATGCCAGAGTTGAATGACAATTTTGCCGCCCTTGGCATGCACCGCATCGGTAATCTTTTTCCAGCCCGCCACTTGTGCATCTGTGTAAATGCCGGGCAGCGCTGGGTAACCGTGCGCTAACGGCGAAATCGGTGTGGCCTCTGTAATAATCAGCCCGGCCGTGGCGCGTTGTGCGTAATACGTCACATTCAAATCATTTGGCACACCATTTTCACCCGCGCGATTACGTGTAAGCGGCGCCATCACGATACGGTTTTTGAGTGCGATACTGCCCAACTGAACGGGTGAGAATAAATCATTTGCCATTAAAAACTCCTATTAAATTGCATTCATTTTTTGACTGATAAAAAGCATCAAAACCATCTTATTTTACGCCCAACCTTTTTTGATGCTCTGCAAGCCTTTATTTACAAGGCTCGCAGAGCATTTATTTTTTCTCGCAGTTGAAAACGCTTATTTTTTGTCTTTTGCAGGCGCTGGTTTTACGCCTTCAATCAGCAAAGTAACTTCAATATCGTCACCCACTGGCGCACCTTCTTTTTTCATCCATTCATAGCCAAAATCTGATGCCTTAATGGTGGTGCGTGCTTCAAAACCAGAACGCTCGCCGCCCCAAGGGTCTTTGCCAAAACCTAACACGGTAAATGGAAAGCTCAACTCTTTCGTCACGCCATGCAAGGTAAATTGGCCTGTTAATACGCCTTCGGTCGCGCTTTTAGCTTCCACTTTAGTGCTGACAAATGTAATTTGGCCAAACGCAGCGGCATCTAAATAATCAGGTTTTTTAATGTGGTCATCACGTTTTGCATGTCCGGTGCTGATGCTGGCCACGCTAATTCTGGCATCTACGCTTGAGTTGGCTAAGTTTTCACGGTCAATCTTGATGGTGCCTTGAATGTCGTTAAAGCTGCCGGAAGTTTTAGCCACCACATGGCGAATGCTGAAATTGGCAAAACTATGTGCTGTGTCAATATTGTAAAGCTCAGGCGCGGCAAATGCGGTGCTACTAAAAAATACAGCTGAAACTGCTGCAATGAGTGTGTGTTTCATGGGGTTACCTTTCAGTTAAATGATGAAATCAATCAAACTTAATTATTCGAATTAATTATATTACTATATGCCAATATTATTAAATATTTATGGTAAATCAAACCATAAAACTTCAGCCTCAGTCATGGCGATGAGCTCAATCGCAGTTTCAGCTTCAATTTTTGCAGCATCGCCTGCGGATAATTGCACACCATTACATTGCACCTCACCTTTGGCAATTTGCAAATAAGCACGGCGGTTATCCTGCAGGGTTTTGCTCAGTTGACTGCCAGCATCCAGCACGCTTGCATACAAATCAACTGCTTGCTGAATTTGTATTGACCCTTCACGGCCGTCGCTTGACACTACTAGACACCAACGGTTGCGCTTTTGTTCAGGCAAAAAGTGTTTTTCTGCGTAGTTTGGCGGCAAGCCTAAAACAGCTGGCAATAGCCAGATTTGCAATAAATGGGCTTCATGTTCAGCAGATGGGTTGATTTCGCTATGCCTCACACCTACGCCGGCCGACATATATTGCACATCGCCCGCGCGAATGATCGAGCCGTTGCCCATGCTATCCTGGTGCTTGAGTTCACCCGCCAGCATGTAAGTGATAATTTCCATATCACGATGCCCATGCATACCAAAGCCCGTGCCTGCGGCAATTTTATCTTGATTGATCACGCGTAGCATTGAATAGCCCATGTGCGCCGCATCGTAATAATCGGCAAATGAAAAAGAATGAAAGCTCTCCAGCCAATCATGCTTGGCGTAACCGCGATCTTGTGATTTTCGAATTGTGATCATATTATTTATTCAATATAGTTGAATTAGTTATAGCATGATAAAATTAGACCATAGACATTCATACCAAATTATTTTGCATTACTTATTCAAATTATTTGATTATTATGGCCTGCATATGACCCTTAAAATTTCTATCGAAGCACTAGAAGTGATTGATGCGATTGCG
>JAKQTB010000047.1 GCA_029569495.1 Pseudomonadota bacterium
CTTGCTCGCCAAAGCCAGGGGTGATATTCAACACGCCTGCGGGAATGCCTGCCTCTAATGCCAAATCTCCTAGCCTCAGCGCGGTGAGCGGAGATTTTTCTGAAGGTTTCAACACGACGCTGTTACCTGACGCTAAAGCAGGCGCAATTTTCCAACACGCCATTAAAATCGGGTAATTCCAAGGCACAATCGCCCCCACCACACCCATCGGTTCGCGCGTAATCATGCCTAACGTGTTATCTGCCGTGGGTGCAATTTCATCGTACACTTTGTCAATTGCCTCGCCAAACCAGCGTAGCGAATTCGCGGCTGAATTCACATCCACACTCAAACTGGCTCTGATGGGTTTACCCATATCGAGCGTTTCTAACAAGGCCAATTCTTCTCTATTGGTAATGAGTAAATCTGCAAAGCGAATCATGGCTTGCTTACGTTCACGCGGGCTCAAACCAGCCCATCGGCGGTCATTAAACGCCGTGCGCGCGCAGGCCACGGCTAAATTCACATCAATTTCTTGGCAACTGGCTACATCGGCTAATTTGCGATTATCAATTGGCGAAAAACATTCAAATGTTTGGCCGCCTGTAGCGGGCATACGCACACCGCCAATAAAAGCACGGCCGTCAATTTTTAGGGATTTAGCACGTGCATGCCAGTCTGTTGTTGTATCAGCCATATTGTTTAAAGCCCCGCCATTGCAATATATTTAATTTCTAAATATTCATCTATACCGTGATGCGAACCTTCGCGCCCCAAGCCAGATTGCTTCACGCCGCCAAACGGCGCCACTTCGTTGGAAATCATGCCCGTATTCACACCCACCATGCCATATTCCAACGCTTCTGCCACGCGCCAAATGCGGCCAATATCGCGGCTATAAAAGTATGAGGCCAAGCCAAATTCAGTATTATTGGCCATTGCAATCACATCTTCATCCGTTTTAAAGCGGAATAATGGCGCAACTGGGCCAAAGGTTTCTTCTTTAAAAATTAAGGCATTCGGGCTCACGTCTGCAAGTACAGTGGGTTCATAAAACGTGCCCCCGCTTGCATGACGTTTGCCGCCTTGCAATAAAGTTGCGCCCTTGGCCACCGCATCTGCCACATGACTTTCCACTTTTTCAACTGCCGCATTATCAATCAGCGGGCCTTGCGTCACACCTTCTGCCGTGCCATCACCTACTTTTAATGTGGCCACCTTTGCCGCAAGCTTAGCTGCAAACGCATCAAACACGCCATCTTGTACAAACAAGCGGTTAGCGCATACGCAAGTTTGCCCGGCGTTTCTGAACTTGCTCACCATCGCGCCTTCAACCGCCGCATCTAAATCAGCATCGTCAAACACAATAAAAGGTGCGTTACCGCCTAATTCGAGTGATAATTTTTTAATCGTATCCGCACATTGACGCATTAAAATGCGCCCAACTTCGGTTGAGCCTGTGAATGACAACTTGGTTACAATCGGGCTTTCACACAGCACTGCGCCAATTTCACGCGCCTTACCCGTGAGCACTTGCAACACGCCTGCAGGCACGCCAGCTTCTTCTGCCAACACGGCTAATGCGATTGCAGATAACGGCGTATTTTCTGCGGGCTTGATAATCATGCTGCAGCCTGCGGCCAAAGCAGGTGCGGCTTTACGGGTTATCATCGCCACAGGAAAATTCCACGGTGTAATCGCAGCGGTTACACCAATGGGTTGCTTTATTACGAGCAATTTACGGTCAGCTGTGGGTGCTGGAATCACTTCACCATATACACGCTTAGCTTCTTCAGCAAACCACTCCACAAAGCTTGCGCCATAAGTAATTTCGCCACGCGCCTCTGCCAGCGGCTTACCTTGTTCGGCAGTTAAAATTTGGGCTAAATCTTCATGATGTTCCACCATTAAATCAAACCAGCGTTTAAGAATAGCAGCGCGCGCTTTGGCTGTAAGCATTTTCCACTGTTTTTGGGCGGTTTGACTGTCAATAATCGCACGCTCAGTTTCGGCTTTACCCATGCGAGGTACATTGGCGATGGCTTGCCCATTAGCAGGATTAGTCACAGTGAAAGTTTCGCCAGAATCTGCACCTACCCAATTGCCAGCGAGTAAGGTTTGGTTATTTTTGATTAAAGACTTGTGTTTAATTTGAAGCGTCATGATGCTCTCTAATTCGCGGTGTAGGGGCGAAAATCATTGCACCCCAATGTTATTTATTACTATCGCTATACGCCTGCGCTTCTTCACGTTTACGTTTGCGCGCTTGGTGCGAGGTATAAAAGCTTGAAGCAATCACCGCAAAAGTCACCACCACAATCGTCACCGTCGCCACCGCGTTAATGGTTGGGTTTAAGCCTAAACGTGCGCGTGAAAAAATCACCATCGGCATGGTGGAATATCCTGGGCCGGATAAGAACGATGACAGCACCACATCATCAAAAGACAGTGTAAACGTTAATAAAAAGGCAGAAATTAACGCTGGCAACAGCAATGGCAAGGTGACCAAATAAAACACTTGCCAAGGTTTACAGCCTAAATCCATGGCGGCTTCATCTAATTTACTATCCATTTCGCGCAAACGCGAAGTGACCACCACCGCTGCATAAGCGGTGCCCAACAAGGCATGGCCTAATAAAATGGTAAATAAACCTTTTTCAGGAAAACCCAGCCAATGTTGCACTGAAATAATCATCAATAATAACGATAAACCCACAATCACATCAGGCATCACCAATGGCATACTCGACATAGACGACAGCAATGTACGCCCTTTAAAACGTTTATAGCGGTTCAGGGCGAACGCAGTAAATGTGCCAAAAAACACCGACATCAATGCAGAAATGCCAGCAATTTTAAGGGATAACAACACGGCTGAAATTAAATCATCGTCTTTAATTAAAGCTTCGTACCAGCGCAAACTGGCGTGCGTCCATGTTGAAATGAGTTTTGAATCATTAAACGAGTACACTACCAGCGTAAAAATAGGCAAATACAAAAACAAATAAACCGCAATCATCCACAGGTTAGAAAATATCTTGTTATTGGTCGCTTGGCTCATTATTTCATCTCCGCTTCTGCTTGAGATTTATTGTATATTGCCATTGGCACTAATATGAGCAATATCATCACCACCGCCACAGCGGAGGCCATTGGCCAGTCGTTATTACTGAAAAATTCATTCCATAACACGCGGCCTATCATCAAGGTGCTTGAGCCGCCCAATAACTCCGGAATCACGTATTCACCAATCGTTGGGATGAATACCAGCATAGAACCCGCAATGATGCCTGCTTTTGAAAGCGGCACAGTAATGAGCCAAAACGCCTTAAACGGGCTTGTGCCAAGGTCAGCGGCAGCTTCTAAGTAACGCATATCAAGCTTAGATAAATTTGCATACAAAGGCAAAATCATAAAAGGCAGGTATGAGTACACCATGCCAATCATCAGTGAAAATGGGGTATTCATCATCTGTAATGGCGCATCGATCACGCCTAAACTCATCAGTACATTGTTGATAATGCCGTTGTTTTCAAGCAAAGTTTTCCACGCATAAATACGTAGTAAAAATGATGTCCAAAAAGGCAACATGATGAGCATCAACAGCGTAGGTTGCATGTGCTTGGGTGAGCGCGCCATAAAGTAGGCAAATGGGTAGCCAATCACTAAGCAAATCAGCGTGGTGAGTAGCGCATACTTAATGGATGATAAATAGGTTTTAAGGTAGAGAGAGTCGCTAAAAATAAACTGATAACTTGAAAAGTTAAGTGTAAGTTTTGGCCAGCCATTACTCCAGTCAATCATGTTTGAAACTGAAGTGCCTTGCATTTCAGATAAGCTGATTTTTAATATAATCAGAATAGGCACAGCCGCAAGCAAAATAAACCATAGATATGGAATGC
Source organism: Pseudomonadota bacterium (assembly GCA_029569495.1). Lineage (GTDB taxonomy): Bacteria > Pseudomonadota > Gammaproteobacteria > Burkholderiales > Methylophilaceae > Methylotenera. The sequence goes on from JAKQTB010000047.1 coordinate 3,882, forward strand.
CAATAACAGCATGCTTTCCATCTAACAGGCGCGTGAAAAAACCTTGCTTAGTCGCCATTTCTCGCTCCTTTTATTGTGCTAATACAACCATCGCCAAATCATTCCAGTGCGCATAAGCGCGATCACCCCATGTAAGACCGCAGCTTAAATCACGCGTATTGTTGAGCTCTTGGGCTTTAATCACTTTGCCTGAATCAAGCTTGAGGTGATATGTCGTATGTGCGCCAAAATAAACAATTTCGATGACCTCACCCTCACACCAGTTATATTCACCTTTAGGTTTTTTATCTGAAAGCATGATTTTTTCAGGGCGTAACGCCACGCCCACCGCCATACCTGTATGCCCGCTTACACCGTGCCCTACATAATGCACACATTCTGGGCAACGTACCGTCACATGATCTGCTTCGTCTTCTTCAATCACACCATCAAATAAATTTACATTGCCAATGAAGTCAGCCACTTTGCGGCTGTTGGGCATTTCATACACGGCGTCTGGCGCACCCACTTGTAAGAAATACCCCTCAGACATCACGGCAATACGCGATGCCATCGTCATCGCCTCCTCTTGGTCATGCGTTACCAACACACAGGTTACACCAACTTCTTCAATAATATTCACTAACTCCAGTTGCGTGGTTTCGCGCAATTTTTTATCAAGCGCGCCCAGTGGTTCATCTAAGAGCAGCAATTGTGGGCGTTTAGCCAAACTACGCACCAAGGCCACGCGCTGTTGTTGCCCACCAGAAAGTTGATGTGGCTTACGTTGTGCAAATTTACCCAATTGTGCAAGGTTGAGCATTTTTTCTACGCGCTCTGCGATTTGGTCTTTTGGCATGCCATCGCGCTTTAAGCCAAAGGCTATGTTTTCCCATACACTCAAGTGTGGAAACAACGCATAAGACTGAAACATCATATTGATAGGACGCTGGTAAGGAGGCAAATTGGTTATATCTTGCCCTGCTAAGAAAATTTTGCCTTTTGTGGGCATTTCAAAGCCTGCCATCATGCGCAACAGTGTTGATTTTCCGCAGCCTGAACCACCCAGCAAAGCAAAAATTTCACCTTTATTCACGGTGAGTGACACATCATCTACCGCTTTCACCGTGCCATCGTAAATTTTGGTGACATTTTCAACGCGCAACAATACCTCTGGCGCTGGCTGGTTGATTTCTTTAGGTGCGGTTGCCATAAAAAACCCTTAGTAAATGATGATGGTGTAAACGAGAAATCAGCTAAGTGTGGGCGTATGATACGCCCACACTTGTTAGCTAAACGCCAGATTTAAACTTGGTGTAAAAGCGCGTTAAAGTCCGTTTGGCTTCTTGGCTTTCAACACCTGGTGGCACTAGTTTTGCAATATCTTCATCAGATAAGTAGATGGACTTATTATTTTTAATTTCTTCATCAACAAACTCTGTAGCCGCTTTATTAGGGTTTGCATAGGTCACCTCATTGGTAATAGATGCCGCCACTTCAGGACGCATGACATAATTGATGAATAAATGTGCGTTATTAGGATGTTTTGCATCCGCAGGAATCGCCATGGTATCCATAAAAATCAAGCCACCAGTTTTTGGTACAAGGGCTACAATATTTTGCTCGGCTTTATTTTCTATTGAACGCTTGCGTGCCAAGTTGATATCACCTGCCCATCCATAGGTTACACAGACGTTACCACCTGCCAAATCTTCAATTTGGCCGCCTGAATTAAACTTTTTAATGTGTGGGCGCACTTTCATGAGCATATCAAATGCTGCCTGATAATCATCATTTGATGCGGTGAATACCGGCTTGCCTAAATAATGCAATGCCGCCTGAAACACGTCCGTTGGCGTATCCAGAAACGTGATGCCACATGACTTTAGCTTACTGGTATAAGTTGGATTAAACACGAGATCCCATGCATTTTCAGGCATCGGGGTGTCGCCCAATGCGGCTTTTACTTTATCTTCATTAATACCCACGGTGTTATAACTCCACATCCAGTCCACTAAGTATTGGTTACCGGGGTCAACACCTTCCATTTGTTTTAAAATGCCCTCATCTAAATTTTTCCAGTTAGTGAGTTTAGTTTTATCTAACTTTTGAAACAAACCGCCCTCAATTTGCTGTTTGGCCCAATTGGATGAAGGTACAACGATGTCGTAACCTGTGTTCTTGGCGATTAATTTGGCATGTAAAATTTCATTACTATCAAATACATCGTAACGTACTTTGATGCCGGTTTCTTTTTCAAAATTTTCTATGGTATCGGGCGCAATGTAGTCAGACCAGTTGTAAATATTAAGAATTTTTTCTTCCTCGCTGGCAACCGTTGATTGCGCAACTTTTGCATCGCTGGTGGTTTCCTTATTACTGTCAGTACATGATACTGAACCAAAGCCAACAATCGCCAAGCTCACCATCGTACATAAAAGACGTTTGTTCAATAAAATTTGCATCGAATGTCTCCCAAGAAAAAGTAAAAAATCTGAATCAATTTTAACAGCCAAATTTACTTGTTGCACTAACCAAATGATTAAGTTGCCTTAACTTTTAATCATTCAAAAATACACCGGCCTTAGAATCTAAAGCAAGTTATGTGCCCTACCCTCAACTTAAACTTAATATTATTCATTACATCACACCCAGCCTTTTCAAATCAGCCAGCGTAGCGTCTAAGCATAAATAAATGAGCCCTATCATTTCATCAATTTGCGCTTTGGTCGTGACCAATGGTGGTGCAATAATCATGCGGTCGCCCACGGCGCGCATAATTAAACCGTTAGCAAAGCAATGCCCGCGACATATCATACCTACTTCTAAACTCTCATCAAAGTGAACATGCTCTTCTTTGTTTTTCATGAGAACAAACCCAGCGACTAAGCCAAATGTTTCAGCGCCACCTACCAATGGATGTTTAGCTAACTCAGCATATTTTTGAGCCAGATACGGCCCTGTTTCATAGCGTACTTGGTTAACCAAATCTTCACGCTCGATGATTTCAAGATTCGCTAACGCCACAGCACATGCAGTTGGGTGCCCAGAATACGTGTAACCATGATTAAACTCCCCACCCTGCTCAATCAGCACTTGTGCAACGCGTTTACCGACCACCACGCCCCCTAGCGGAATATAGCCTGAGCTGACACCTTTGGCGAAGGTCATCAAATCAGGTTTTGCGCCCATGCGTTGCGAGCCAAACCACGCGCCTAGGCGACCAAAGCCACAAATCACTTCATCACAAATAAGCAATATGCCGTATTTGTCACATATCCGCTGAATTTCTGGCCAATAGGTTTGAGGGGGAATAATCACGCCACCCGCGCCCTGCACAGGTTCACCAATAAAAGCCGCAACCTTTTCTGCACCAACTTCTAAAATCTTTTCTTCAAGCCAAGATGCCGCACGCAGGCCAAAAGCATCCCGATCTTCATCAGGCGCCAAACCATAATGATACGGTTGTTCAATATGCTCAATACCTGGAATCACGCCCCCCTGTGCGTGCATGCCGCCCATGCCGCCAAGTGATGACCCCACCATTGTTGAGCCATGATAAGCATTTTTACGGCTGATAATAAATGTGCGTTCTGGCTGGCCTAGGGTGGCCCAGTAATGACGTACCATACGCACATTGGTGTCGTTTGACTCAGACCCTGAGCTGCCAAAAAATACATGCGAATAATTATCTCCTGCAAGCGAGATAATTTTCTCGGCCAACTTAACCGCTGGCACGTTGGTCGTTTGAAAAAAGCTGTTATAAAAAGGTAGCTCAGTCATTTGTTTGCAGGCAGCATCCACCAGCTCTTTGCGACCATAACCTACATTCACACACCACAAGCCTGACATGGCATCAAATATTTTGTGGCCTTCAGAATCCCAAATGTAGACATTGTCGGCTTTGGTGATAATACGCGACCCCTTTGCCGCTAGGCTTTTATGGTCGGTAAATGGGTGCATGTAATGCGCGGAATCTATCGCCTGAATCTCTTTAGTATTTGTCATGTTATTCTCGATGATTGATTCACTTAAACATGCATGAGCAGATGTTCACGCTCCCAAGGGCTAATCACGCGCATAAATTCATCATGTTCTGCATCTTTAACCGCTAAATAAACATCAACGAAATCTTTACCTAACACCTCATGTAAAGCGGTCGCAACTTCTAATTCACGGATAGCCTCTGAAAGCCCACGCGGCAATTGATAGTCAGAAGCATATGCACTACCAGTAGTTTCAGCCGTGGGTTGTAGCTTTTCTTTAATGCCCAAATAACCACAAGCCAGCGTGACTGCCATCGCTAAATATGGATTAGCATCGGCACCCACTACGCGATTTTCTACGCGTCGCCCTGCAGGTTCAGAAATAGGCACACGAATACCCACAGTACGATTATCGTAACCCCATTCAATATTGATAGGCGCGGCACCGTTACGCACAATGCGGCGATACGAGTTCACATAGGGTGCAAGCAACACCATGGCAGCGGGCAAATATTTTTGTAGCCCCGCAATATAGTGAAAGAAAAGTGGCGAAGCAGAACCATCTGCTTTGCTGAAAATATTATTGCCTGATTTGCAATCTATCACGCTTTGGTGAATGTGCATGGCCGAGCCTGGCTCATTTTGCATGGGTTTTGCCATAAAGGTCGCGTACATGCCGTGACGCATAGCCACTTCTCGCAAGGTGCGTTTAAAAAAGAAGGTTTTATCCGCCAAAATCATCGGCTCATCGTGCAAAAAGTTAATTTCCATCTGCCCTGCGCCAAATTCGTGAATGAGCGTGTCTAACTCTAGCCCCATCAAATCGCAATAGTCGTAAATATCTTCAAATAACGGGTCAAATTCATTCACTGCATCAATACTATAAAGCTGACGGCTGGTTTCTTTACGCCCACTTCGTCCTACCGGTGGACTTAGTGCTACGTCCGGGTCGGTATTGCGTTCTAGCAAATAAAACTCTAGCTCAGGGGCCACAATCGGCGTAAAACCAAGTTCTTTATATAAGTTAGTCACGCGACGCAATACATTTCTAGGTGAAAAATTAACCGGCCGGCCTTGGTGGTCAAAGCAATCCATGATAACTTGTGCAGTCGGGTCTTGCGCCCAAGGCACCACGCGCAAAGTGCTGGGGTCAGGAATCAACACCATGTCTTTATCAGTAAACCCAAAAACACGATCGTAACCCTCGTTGTCTTCAGGTGATTCGCCTGTTACCGTCATGCCAAACACGGCTTCTGGCAGGCGCATGGCGCGTTCGGTTGAAAACTTTTCACGTGGAAGAATTTTGCCGCGCGCCACTCCCGTTAAATCGGGCACCAAACATTCCACCTCGGTAATGTTGTTATCCGTCAGCCATTTATCCATATCAATATGATTTTTTGCGCTTGCTTCTGTCATGTTTTGCTCCTGATTTTACTAATTTACGCCGAATGATTTAAGATTAAAACAATCAGAGTTAATCGGGTGGCTCGTGACGGCGCATTCTTAGCCTGCAAGCAGCACCAAAAGCGCTAAAAATGGCTAAATATTGTGGATTTTGCATGACTTGCCATTCTGGATGCCACTGCACGCCCAGCGCAAATGTTTGCGCAGCATCCACAGAAACCGCCTCGGCTAAGCCATCCGGCGCAGTTGCTTCAATGGTTAACCCTGCGCCCAAACGTTGAATCCCTTGCCCGTGTAGTGAGTTCACGAACATTTCATTCGACTGTGTGATATTGGCTAGTTTTCCACCCTCAGTTAAACGTACGCTGTGGACTGGTGCATATTGCAACGCTAAATCGACAGTCTTGGCTTCTCTGTGGTCATGCAACCCATCAACATCATGCACAGCCTGATGCAAACTGCCCCCAAAAGCCACATTTAACTCTTGAAAGCCACGACAAATCGCAAGCAAGGGCACGCCTTTTTGTATGGCGGTACGAATCAAATTCAACGTGAGCGCGTCTCTTGCAGGGTCTAGCGGCAGGGAGGGATCAAGCACATCTTGATTAAAATGCGAAGGGTGTACATTTGAAACTGACCCGGTGAGCAAAATACCATCGGCCATTTCAAGCAGCGCTTCCAAATCAAGCGCATCTGCTACGGCAGGAATCAGTAAAGGTGTGGCTTCCGCCGCGTCAGCCACGGCCAAAATATACTTCTGCCCCACCGCATGAAAAAGATGGTCGCCCAGCGGTTTTACATCCGCCGGCAAGAGAACTACTGGTTTTTTTTGCTTGTTTTTCATAGTAAAACGTATTTACCGTCACTGTTATAAAAACCACAACAGCACAATAAACTGTTTCTATAATTTCAAGTTTCTGTAATTGTATGTTTGAAGTAATCCACCACTTTGAACACATACTACGCCTTAGGCAACGCGCCTAGCAAGTAGTTTATGTAAATTATTGTGGTCAATTTTAAAAAGCGTCTTCGTTAAAATACCGATTGCAAACGACTTTAAATTTATTAAAAATTAACGTAATTTTGCATGTAATTTTAACCAAACCTTTTTCGATGCCCTGGAAGCCTTATAAATAAAGGCTCGCAGAGCATAATTTTATTCTCGGACAAAATTGGTGATATTTTTGACTTTAATATATCAACACTAAACTTTGACGAACAGTCAGCACAAGACCCGAACGGGTGATTGCTACATCCACGCACAAGGCTATAGTTTTACTTACAATAATTAACAATTCTGTGTACTTAAGCGAACTGAAAGTTAGGTTAAAAGTAATGAACAAAATTAGTCAATTGACCTCAATGTTATTTGTAGCCTCTGGCTTGTTCTTTGGGTTAAACCCTTCAGCAATGGCAGCACCTGTGGTGTGGACATTTAATTTACCCTCTACGGCAGTCGCTTCACAAAGCCCGCCCTATGCATCAGTAGCGACGCTGTCACTGACGCAAATTGGATCAGACGTGCAATTTTTTCTTGATCCGAATGAATTGAATGCCGGTGCAAGTCCAGCGACAAGCACCTTTGTTCATTCTATCGATTTCGTTTATTCAGGCGCAGTATTAACTGCGGCAAATTTTGCCTATAACGCAGGTGCTTCGGTTGATACTTTTTCTTACGAGGTAAATCAAAACAACTTGGACGCTGGCTATACTACGCAAGACCAGCACGTAAAAGTTGATTTTTTCTCAAAAAACAGTGATGGCGGTGTCCGTTTTGATTTTACTGAAACAAGTACCTGGACAATAAAAGATGTTTCATTAACAAACTTCACAACAACTTATGCAACGAGTGGTCCTAAACCCAGCCCAATTTATGGGGTTATATCTTTAGGTGGCTTTAGTGGCGGCACATCGAACTGGGTTGCAGCAGTACCAGAACCAGAAACCTATGGCATGATGCTCGTGGGATTGGCTTTGGTAGGTTTTGCAGCGCGCCGGCGCAAAAACGGTTAAATTAAACTTTGCGCAAATGAGCTATCAATAAGAAAGGGGGCATCAGCCCCCTTTCTTATGTTATGACCCTAAACAATACTTTTTAATTTTAATCGTACTGTATTGAATGAGTAATTAAACGTGAGTTAATCCCAATCTTTTTAGATGCCCTGTGAGCCTTATAAATAAAGGCTCGCAGAGGCATAAAAAATCCTCGGCGAATTGATAGGCCGATTTAAGCATTTAAAGCAACGCGTCGATTGTCTGGTTTTGCTAGCAATAAATGCACGTCGCCCAGTGCGCGTTCTGCAAAACCGCCTTCGCAATAACAAAGATAAAACTCCCACATCTTGATGAACTCTTCAGAGTAGCCAAGCTTTCGTACGGCTTCAATCTTGTCAAAAAAATTTTCTCGCCAGCGTTTTAACGTTGTGGCGTAATGCGGGCCAATATCTTCCAAATCGAACAAACGCAAATCACTGTTTCGGGTAATACTGTTGAGCATGGCGGTGTTGGATGGAATGCACGAGCCAGGAAAAATGTAGCGCTGAATGAAATCGACTGATTTTTTTGCGCTTTCATAACGCTGGTCTTGAATGGTAATGGCTTGAATGAGCGCCAAACCGTCTGGTTTAAGTAGTGCGCTGATTTTTGCAAAATAGGTGTCATAAAAGCGATGGCCGACTGCTTCAATCATTTCGATTGAAACGAGCTTATCAAACTGGCCACTCAAATGCCTATAATCGTCCAACAGCAAAGTGATTTTGTCTTGTAAGCCAGCAGCCGTCACCCTACTTTTAGCCAGCGCATATTGCTGCTGTGAAATAGTAGTGGTGGTAACTTTACATCCATAATGCATAGCCGCGTAAATTGCAAAACCACCCCAACCTGTGCCAATTTCAATGACATGGTCAGTGGCTTGCAAGTCTAGTTTTTCACAAATGGTTTTGAGTTTCAGTTCGGAAGCGTCTTTTAATGTGCTGGTGTGTTGATTAAATATAGCGCTGGAATACATCAGCGTTTCGTCTAAAAATAAAGCAAAAAAATCATTGCCTAAGTCATAATGCGCGGCGATATTTTTGCGGCTTCCTTCTGTGGTATTGCTATTAAGCCAATGCAGTAGCTGCATCAATGGCTTGGTGAACCACTGGTAACCGCCCTCAATGGTATCCATCACTGCCTGATTCAGGCACATCATGCGAATCACATTGGTGAGGTTATCTGTTGTCCAATATCCCAGCATATAAGCCTCACCCGCACCAATGCTACCGCCAAAAGCAATTTCGCCATAAAAACGCGTATCATGTACATAGATTGTTGCGCGAATGTCTTCTGTGTGACCAAATTTGTGCTGAACTGCACCATCAACAATGGTTAAATTGCCCTTTAGCAAAAATTCCAAGCGTTTGAGTATTTGCGCCTTGGCAAAATTTGCCACCCATTTTGAGCGACTTTTTTGCCTAAGACTGGCAGTCAAGGTTTCTTGTATCTGAACAGGATTCGACATATTTATTTAGAGACTTGTGCTGGGTGAGAATAAAAAGGCACGCGTTTACACCACAGCAAAAAAGCATTCCAATAAATGGCGGCAACGACTTTGATGGTCATCAACGGATAACTTAGCAAAAGTTTATTCAATGATGACGCTGTCATCTCTTTTTTTTCTAAGGCTAGCGTAGCGTTAAACACTTGCTTACCTTCTTCAAAATTTTTCATGTGTACAAGCAATTGATTCCCCTCCATTTTAAACGCCCAGTCATATTCAATATCCATAGGCATAAAGGGCGAGACGTGAAAATTTTTATCTAACTTAAACACTGCAATATCACCCTGCTTAGTTTTTTTGATGGTTTTTTCTGATTTAAAATCATGCACATAAGCATAATCTTCACCCCAAGGCGTGTTGGTAATATGACTCACAATCGCCTGCAGTGTTGTGCCATCTGGCTCAAAACAATAATAAAACGTCACGGGATTAAAACAATGTCCAAAGTAGCGCATGTTGGTGAGCATCGTTATTGCACCGCGTGGCGCATGGCCTGTCGCTTGGTAAACCAAATTAGCAATTTCTTCTTTTAGCGGGATATCTGGGTTGCCATAGTAGTCCGCGCGCTTAAAACATGCCAAATTTTTACTTTCATACGACCAAAAACGCATGCCACGAAATAATTGCGGAAGCTCATCTAAATCTAAGTACATCATAAACACTAGGTAGCGAAAGCCATGCGGTTTTGGGCTAAAGCGCTGATGCGTAACAACCCCCTCATAGATTGCACTATTGGGCATTGTGTAGGCCTGATTTAATAGCATTCTCAAAGTGCTTCAACGCTTCTAATGCGCTCACTACCCCATCTTCATGAAAGCCGTTGCGCCAATAGGCGCCTGCATACCCTGTTCTATTTTTACCACTGATTTCCGCATGTCTGGCCTGGGCAGCAGCTCCTGCCAATGTATATACTGGGTGCGTATAAGTGAGGCGTTTAATGACTTTAGCTGGGTTAATTCCCCCAACGTGATTCAGCGTGGCCAGCAGAGGTTCCCTACTTTGCAAGTTCTGCAAAATGTTCATGTTGTAAGTGACCGCAACGCGATTCAAAGGTTGTTTGGTGACATGGTAATTCCACGCCGCCCATGCTAATGAACGCTTAGGCATCAGCGTTGCATCGTGGTGCAAATAAATACTGTTTTCTTGAAAAGGGATGGCACTTAGAATTTCAGTCTCCGAAGAAGTTTGATCGCTTAATATCTTCAGTGCTTGGTCGCTATGGCAGGCAAAAAATACATAATCATAGGCTATTTCTTCCCCATGTTTAGGCTTCACGTAGACGCTATTTTCAGTGCGCCGCACACTTTCAATCGGGGTTTTAAGCTGAATACGATGTTTAAACGGTTCAGTCAGCGCATTTACATAACTCGCCGAGCCATTGGTAATGGTTCGCCATTGCGGCCTATTGTTGACAGTAAGCATGCCATGATGATGAAAAAACCGTACAAAAAAGCGTGCTGGGAAATCTAACATCTGCACAGCATCGGTTGACCAAATCGCTGAGCCCATTGGAATAATGTAGTAATCAATAAACTTTTGGCAATAGCGACCAGCGCGTAAATAATCCCCCAGCTTAATCTCACTACCTGCCTCTAACAGTTCAAGGGCGCTTTTGTTAAAGCGCAGAATGTCACGAATCATTTGATAGAAATACGGCTTAAATAGATTACTGCGCTGCGCAAATAAACTATTTAATGTTGTGCCGTTGTACTCTAAACCAGTTTTTTCACAGTGCACGCTAAAACTCATGGCACTCGGCTGCCAAGCCACTTTTAACTCATCTAACAAGGCAATAAAGTTTGGGTAAGTGCGGTCATTAAACACAATAAACCCCGTATCTACCTGATAATCTTTACCTTCATGATGAATTGTGTGAGTGTGAGTGTGGCCGCCAATGTGATTTTCGGCCTCATACACCGTAATGTCATGATGCCGATGCAAGTGATAGGCAATGGTATTACCCGCAATACCGCTACCAATAATGGCAATTTTCAATGGGTTATTTTTTATGGTCATGTGACTGAATTTTTCTTGATTCACGCACTTCTTTTGGTATGGTTCGTAAATCCCAAATCAAACCGCAAGTTGAAAGTAATTTGAGAATGTAATAGGTTAAATCGATTTCCCACCAGTAAAAACCTTGCCTGGCTGACCCTGGAAAATGATGATGATTGTTATGCCAACCCTCGCCCAGTGTCAAAAATGCAATCCAGCCGTTATTTCGACTGTGATCACGCGTCGCATAGCGCCGCTTGCCCCACACATGGGCCAGTGAATTGACGGTAAAGGTGGCGTGATACAAGGCCACCGTTGAAATAGCAAAACCCCACACCAGCAATTGCAGGCCGTTAGTTTGTAAACTGGGATATTTCACTTCAAGCCAGAACCCAAATAAATAAATGCACACAGCAAACACAAGGGGCACAAGCACATCAAATCGATCTAAAAAACGTAGCTCGGCAAACCGCACCAACTCTTTAACGCGCTCTGTGCGGGTTGCGAAATGCTGATTGGATAAGAACCAGCCCAAATGACTCCATAAAAAGCCGTGCTGCACGGGTGAATGGGCATCTTCTAATTCATCTGCATTTACATGGTGATTTCGATGATGTGATGCCCACCATAACGGCCCGCGCTGTACAGCAGTAGCCCCCGCAATAGCGCCTAATAACTGAAATAGGCGCGAAGTGCGAAAGGTTTTATGTGAAAAATAGCGATGATAAAAACCTGTGATTGCAAACATTCTTAATGCATAAAGTGCAATGGCAAAGCCAACGGCAAACCAGCTAAAGCCCACCCAAAACACTGCAAAGCAGGCAAGGTGTATTAACACAAACGGAATCACGCGCCACAAATCAATTTGTCGCCAATCTGCCTGCTGTGACGGTGTGTCTGCAATTTGCACCGCATGATTGTCTAGCCATTTAATGAGTTTTTTAATCATCTTTAAAAATGATGCTACATAAATTGAGTCGCGTTAAACGGTTACGGTTTAGATATGTCACTGTGTGGAACCTTACGCAACTTGCTTAAATCATAGCCAAATGATGCGATTAAAGCCGTCAGTGCTTGATAGTCGTCCTCACTAATTGTAGGCGTACGCGCCATAATCCACACGTAGTCACGGGCATTACGCGCAATAATCGTCTGCGTATAATCCGCATTCAAATAAGCGATTCTGTACTCGGCCTTAATGGGCCAGATAAACTGCATCCCCCACAACGCATTACCGCTATCCTCCACCACAAAGCCGCGTGGTTGGTAGGTTTTGAATTCTCCATCTAGCGCACCTTTGTTAAAGGTAAACGTGGTCGCAATGGTGCCGTCTTGGTTCAATTCATAGCGTTCAATTGCGTTATAAGATTGCTTTTCTATCAAGGTTGGAATTGCAGCAATCACATACCAATCACCCATAAATTTTGGCAGATCCACCTGCGCCACGGTTGGAATAGCGGCGAGTTTTTGTGTTGCACAAGCACTTAAAAAACTGGCTAAAAATGTCATTAGAAATACGCTCTTTAAAATATTAAGTTTCATTGTGAAGTCATCCTAACGTAGCTGATAACGAATGGTATAACCTTCTGGGGTTATTGATTTAAGCGCTACCCAATCGCTACCGCCCTTGTACCAAAGCTCAATATTGAGTTTAGGCTTACCTGCAAATCGGCCTTCTAATTTGTATCGTTCAGCATTTATTTTTTCATTCTTTACCGTGATATTTTCAGTGCCTAGCGGAATAAACTGCGTTTCAAGCCATTCTGCATTTTGTGGATTGAGCAACTTGGACTGTTCAATAATCTTCGGGTTCCAATAGGCAAACGTCATACTACAACGCGGTAACGTCTGCTGTTTTTTACCGTCATCCACCAATAAATGCTGTTCCGTCAACTGTGCCTTAACGCTTGTTTTTACCTTATCTTCCACCGTCCGTGCTTCTAGTTTTTCTAAACAATCGCCCCGCCACTGCTCTACTGCTTGATGATCATATTGATAAGCATTGATAAATAACACTTTCACATTAAATTTTGCAGTGCTGGTCAGCACACCCGCATCACTTAACTTAAACTGATGCTGACCAATTTTGGATTGGTCTAAATAAACATCAAACAGCCATTCTCTTGCCATAGAATTTGCTGAAAACAGCGCACTGATTAATACGCAGCTCAACGTGTAGCATTGTTGTTTCAGACTTGTCATTTTTTAGGCCACCAAGGTAGAAATGCGTTCGTCTGTTGGCGATAGTTGGCGTAGTCAGGCCGACGTTCAGCAATATCTTTTTCTAACAACGCTACACCGCTTACCTTGAGTAAAAGTAAGGTCATAAGTATTGGCGATACCACACTCCACCATGCACCAGCGGCCAGTGCGATTAAATAAAAACCCCACCAAATACAGCTTTCACCAAAGTAATTGGGGTGTCTGCTGTAGCGCCACAGCCCACTACGCAATACCTGGCCGCGATGGCTAGGGTCTGCCTTAAAAAGACTTAACTGCCAGTCTGCAACTGTTTGCCAAACAAAGCCAAACGTAAATAACAAAGCGCCTGATACGTCTAATAATGTGAGCGTTCCATGTGCACTGGTTGCAACACCCAGCAGAGGCAGCGAAATAATCCAAGCCAGCAGAGCTTGCAGACCAAATACAATATATAAACTTTTTAGCCAAAATTGCGGCGCATTATTTTTACGAATTGCAGCATAGCGATGGTCTTCATGTGGCCCCCAATTTCGCCATGTTAAATAAGCACTTAAGCGAATGGCCCATAAGGTTACTAAGAAAAGCATTAAGTAAATACGTGCGTTAAACACTTCAGCATTCAAAGCGTAACTGTAAGCCGCCACCGCTAAAAACAAACTCCAAAGACTATCCACATGGGTGACATTCTTCCTTACTAAACTCATCAGCCAGCCAGCAAAGGACAGTGTGCTGATTGCTGCCAGACCATAAAAATACAGTTGCCAATTCATGATGCCCTACCTTGAGAAGCTAATACGACATGCGGTTCGACAAATCCATCAAAACGTTTCGCAAGCAATAATAATATCGGCGTAATAACTGCCCAGCCAAGTGATAGCGCCAACATGGCATCTAAGCTATGTAGCGTTACTGCACCTAATTTTTCTGCGCCTAAATATGCCAGCGGGCCACCGATTGCACCAAACAACACTCCCAAAAGATATTTTTCGCGCATCCAACGCAGGCTCACATTGAGTACGCTGGCAAACGCTAGCCATAAGGCTAAAATCCACACCGGCACCAATGCGCTATTCCAGCCATGATGGGCATAATCAAGCAAACCTGTTGATAACAAGGCTTGGTCAAATAAGCCACCTATCACCAACACGGTGAGCATGAGTGTTATTTCTGGCCGCATCATCTTGGCCCGAAAAAGGTGCCAAAATACCACCACCAAAGTCACCAGCACGCCCAACCAAGGCAGGCTATTAGCGGCCCCCAGCACGCAGGCAAACCACGAAACTTGAAATAAAATAAAATTAAGCAATGGCTTCATGGTGCAATTTAGCCTTCAATAGGCCGTTCAAATTGATAGTGTGAAACCCACCATTCTTGACCCTGGTTGTAGCCAAATAATTCAGCGCACGCCATAAAAAATATGCGCCAGCGATTGCGCCAGCGCGTTGCCTCAGTTACCCCATAAGTCGCTTCCAAAATTGGTGTAATCAATGCCTGCTGCTTATCCATATTAACAAGCCAAGCATTGGCCGTTTTTTCATAATGTGTACCATCCCAGCGCCAGCGTTGCTTCAATTTAAGTTTATCCTGAAAATAAAGCGGTAAATCATCACTTGGCATCATGCCGCCAGAGAAGAAAAATTCGCTCATCCAGTCATCTCTACCTTGCACTTCAAACGCGTAAGGGGTTAATCGATGCACAAAAATGTGCATTAAAAACTTGCCTCCTGGCACTAACCAATCGTAAATTTTCCCGTACAGCACTGGGTGGTTGCGCATGTGCTCAAACATTTCAACAGATACAACGCGGTCAAACATTACATCAATACCAAAAGTACTCGGGCTAAACGTATTCATATCGCAAGTGATGACCTGAATATTGTTTAAGCCTCGCGCCAGTGCCGTTTGCGTGATGTATTCGCGCTGGGAATTTGAATTTGACACTGCGGTAATGCGACTTTGTGGAAAGCGCTCCGCCATCCATAGCGTGAGCGACCCCCAGCCGCAACCTAACTCCAAAATTTGTTGGCCGTTTTGCAACTCGGCATGTTCACAAGTCAGTTGCAGGGCAAAGGCTTCAGCTTCATCTAATTTTTTGGTTTCTGGCAACCAAAAACAGCTGCTGTATTTACGATGTTGTCCTAGGCACAATGCAAAAAATTCCGTGGGAAGTTCATAGTGCTGGGCGTTTGCTAAATCAGGCAGCAGGGCAATGGGCGATTGACGCATGGCTGCAATAAAATCTGCCTCAATTTGCGCACTGGCTTCACAATTGGCTGCTGAAATTTCATCTAGCCGTGTTTTGCAAAGTTGGCGTATGCCTAACCGAATCGCTGAATCTGGAATTAAGCCTTTTTCGGCCAACTTAATGGCCTCGCTTGTAAACTGCATCGCTTTCCTTGTTTCATATTATGATTGAACTCAATACAAGACAATAAGAGCGGCTTCTGGTTCTACTCAGGGTTAAAGATAATTGTGAAATAGCATGAAAATTAAATGAAACCTTTTTCGATGCTCTGGAAGCCTTGTAAATAAAAGCTTGCAGAGGCATAAAAAATCCTCGGAGGAAAATAACCGGAAATAAATCGATTTACTGTATTGTCAGATAAACGCTATTCAGCCACACGTATCTGCTGAAGTTGGTCAATGACATTCTCTTTACCCATTTGCCCAGTAATGCCTGACAATTGGAGTTTATTAAGCACATTCGGGCGCGCCTGGCACAACACCAATCGCGTTTGATGACGCTTGCAGGCATCATACAAATCCCACAACGCTTGAATACCTGTAGCATCGATAAAAGGTACTTTGTCGAGCCTTAACACTAGGACGTCTGCATGCTTGTGTGCGCTTTCTAAAGCACTTTCTAAATGCTGGGCGGCCCCGAAAAAGAATGGACCTTCCATGCCAAACACCACGGTATTTTCTGGCAACTTAAAATCAACATCGGCTACTTCCTGAAATAAAGTTTCTTGCGATTGTTGTGTAATCACCACCGCTTCGGACATGCGCTTCATAAAAAGTAGACAAGCCAGTAATACACCAATATTCACAGCAATCACTAAATCACCAAACACCGTCAGCAAGAAGGTAATCAGCAGCACGGCCACGTCAGCTTTGGGTGCTGTAAGTACCATGTGTGTAAATCGGTGTAGCTCACTCATGTTATAAGCCACCACAAACAATATCGCTGAAAGTGCGCACAACGGAATATGCGAAGCCAGTGGCGCCAACAAAAGTACGATTACTACCAGTGTTGCCACATGTACCAAACCCGCTAACGGGCTGTTACCACCATTGCGAATATTGGTAGCGGTACGTGCAATGGCGCCAGTAGAGGCAAATCCACCAAATAACGGTGAGAAAATATTCGCAATCCCTTGCCCCACCAACTCCTGATTAGAGTCATGCTTTGTGCCACTCATGCCATCTGCCACGACAGCCGATAACAGCGACTCAATTGCCCCTAAAAGTGCAATGGTAAACGCTGGCCCAATCAGCTTTAACACCTCAGAAAAAGTGATGGAAGGTACCTGAAAATGTGGCAAAGTCTGTGGAATGCCGCCAAAAGCGCTGCCGATGGTGGCAACTTGTTCAAACTGAAAAAACCATTGAACAAGCGTCGCGACCACCATCGCCACTAAAGGGGATGGAATACGTTTTAAGACGCGCGGTGAAGCTAATAACACGATTACAGTCAGTAATGCCAGCAAAGTGGTTTCAAGCTGAAACGTTGGAAATGCCTGAACGAGATGCCAAAACTTTTCATGAAAATGCTCAACGCCGATAATGGCTGTCAAGCCAAAAAAGTCTTTCCACTGCCCAACAAAAATGATCAGCCCTATCCCGCTGGTAAAACCAACAATCACAGGATCTGGAATGTACTTGATGACGCCGCCTAAGCGCGTCAACCCCATTACAATCAGCATTACGCCTGCCATTAGCGTAGCCACTTGCAAACCTTCAATGCCATATTTAGCAGTGATGCCCGCTAAAATCACAATAAACGCCCCTGTTGGACCTGCGATTTGTAAACGACTACCACCACATAATGAAGTTAAACCGCCAGCAACGATTGCGGTATAAAGCCCTTGCTCAGGCTTTGCCCCTGATGCAATGGCAAAAGCCATTGCCAAAGGCAAGGCAACCACACCAACAATGACGCCTGCCAATATATTATTCAACCAATGCGCTTTTGATAGCAGGCCCGCATGTTTGGCTTCGAGAATGGCGATCATGGTGTTCAGATTTTACAAAATTGAAGTCACAAGTATAACGCTTGATGACCTAGCTGATGCACTTAATACTTTCAAAAAAAACTAAGAAAAATGCAAGAATTTTTCAAGCAACCTTTTTCGATGCCCTGCGAGCCTTATAAATAAAGGCTCGCAGAGGCAAAAAAAATCCTCGGAGGAAAACAGACGTTTTAAATTCGGTTTTGGATGCTGAAAAAATCAGCCTAAGGCATCGCGTAATTTGTACCACGCCATGCCGAGCACGAGTGCCGGCATACGTAATAATTTTCCACCTGGAAAGACATGATGCTGAATTTTGGAAAAAATATCGAAGCGCTCTGCTTGACCTGAAATGGCTTCTGCCACTAATTTACCTGCCAGCCCGGTGAGCGCAACACCGTGGCCAGAAAAACCTTGCAGATAAAACACATTCGGCGACAATCTTCCAAAGTCTGGCGCACGACTCATGGTGATGTCCACAAAGCCGCCCCAGGTAAATTGCACTGGCGTAGATTTAAGTTGCGGAAAAGTCTCCACCATCCGCGCTTGCATGCTTTGCGTTAAATTAGGCGGCGTGAGTGCGCTGTAGCTAACGCGTCCGCCGTAAATCATTCGATGGTCAGCAGAAAATCTAAAGTAATCCAATATAAAATTGGTGTCACACACGGCCGCATTGCTGGGGATAAGCGTTTTGGTGATTGTTGCGTCAATCGGCTCGGTGCCAATAATATAAGTACCTACCGGCATAATGCGTTTGCCCAAACTTGGCGCTAATTGTGGCGACACTTCTGGCAAATACATGTTACCCGCCAGCACCACAAACTGAGCTTTGATGCTGCCAATTTTGGTGTTAAGTTGCACTGTTTCACCCTGTTGCATGTGCGTAACAGCAGAATGCTGAAAAATACGCACACCCAAACTGGCGGCAGCTTTTGCCAAACCAAGGCAATAATTAAGGGGATGCACATGCCCACCAGTTTTATCATAATAGCCGTTGAAATAGCGCGGGCTGTCTATCCAACGGCCAATTTCTTGCGGTGCTATCCATTCAGCAATAGCATCATACTGGTAACGCGTTGCCATGTTGTCGTACCACTGGCGTAGAGATGCACCTTTTTTTGGGTTGACTGAAACGCCCAAAAAGCCATCGGTTAAATCGCAATCAATGTTAAAGCGTTGAACGCGCTCGCGCACCAAGTTGAGCGCCTCTAACGACATATTCCAGACTTGTTTGGCGGCATCAAAGCCCAGCGCGCTTTCAATGACTGCTTGCTCACAGGCCAAACCGGCAATGAGTTGCCCGCCATTGCGGCCGCTTGCGCCAAAGCCAATGGTGTTGGCCTCTACCACCACGACCGAGTAACCACGGTCAGCCAATTCAATCGCGGCTGATAGCCCGGCAAAACCACCGCCCACCACGCATACATCTGCCTGCATTTCACCCTGTAAAACGGGGTAATCTGGCTGCGCATTTGCGCTGGCAACGTAATAAGAATGTTGCGTGAGTTTTAAATCATTGGCCAGCATAGGTTTGGTGGCTGGCCGTTAATGCTGCGCAGATGAATGCGACATCAATTTATCAATATAGGCAATTGCCACCGCTGAAAATACAAAGGTCATGTGGATAATGGTTTGCCAAATAAGCACTTTATCCGTCAAATTTTCTGCATTGATAAAAGTTTTGAGTAAATGGATGGATGAAATGCCGATAATAGCTGTGGCCAGTTTCACTTTCAGCAAATTGGCATTCACATGTGAAAGCCAATCCGGCTCATCAGGGTGGCCTTCCAGATTCAGACGCGACACAAACGTTTCATACCCCCCCACAATCACCATAATCAGCAAGTTTGAAATCATCACCACATCAATTAAACCTAATACAATCAACATGATATCGGCTTCTTTAATTTTGTGTGCAGTAGACACCAAGTGAACAAGTTCCACACCAAAAAAGAACACATACACCGCCTGCGCAACGATTAAGCCTAAATATAGCGGCAGTTGCAGCCAGCGGCTACCAAACAAAATATTGGTCATGATGCTGCCTTGCTTGTATTGTGTGGCGGTTGTTGTTTTTTCACTCATATTTCCTAGTCCCTATCTATAGTATGTTGAGGTTACTGCCCAAATTTTAGCTTGAGCTTGCATGATAACTTAACTTGTACGAATTTATTCACTCAAAAAAATTGCCAACTTAATCTTTTTTAATTCCCTTCATGATTTGCCATTTTTCCGCAAATCCAAGTCCACACCAGCGTTGCTGCGGCATTTGAAGTTAATTCAGCATGGTCATAAGGTGGCGAAACTTCGCATAAATCCATGCCTACCCAATTCAAGTCATGCCAAGCTTCCAATAGCGTCATGGCTTGTGCCGTCGTTAAGCCGCCCACTTCAGGCGTGCCGGTGCCGGGCGCAAACGCTGGGTCTAGCGCATCAATATCAAAAGTTAAATACAAGGGCGGATTGCCGGCTTTACGCATACGCGCACGCACTTCATCAATCACTGTATTAAGCGCGTCACCATCTTTTCCGCGTAATTCGCGCGCGGTATAGATTTTTCCGCCTTGGTCGCTGACAAACTCGCGCGCAGTGCGCTCTCCTGCTGAGCGAATGCCAATCTGCACAAAGCAATTAGGGTCAACCAAGCCTTCGGTAATGGCCTCATACACCCACGTGCCATGCCCTGAAGGTTCGCCAAAATGATCTGTCCACGTATCGCAATGCGCATCAAAATGAATACAGGCTAAGGGTTGCTGATAATGGGCATGATAGGCGCGCAGTAACGGCAGCGTGATTGAATGGTCACCTCCCAGCCAGATGCATGTTTGCTTTTTGATGAGGTCAACGACTTGCGGCATCAATGCACTGCGCATCGCGTCTAGGTTCGTGTTTGGTAAAGCTAAATCGCCCACATCTTGCAAATTCTCAATTGGAGATATTTCAAACAAAGGATGTGTTGCATCACACAGCATTTGGCTGGCATGGCGGATGGCACTGGGGCCAAAACGCGCCCCTGGCCGATTGGTGCAACTGCCATCCCAATTCACCCCCGCAATCGCATAGCGCTTGTGGGCGGGCGTTTTGTCAATGGGTAACCCAAGAAAGCCACTGGTTGATAAATAAGCAAATGCGTGGTCCATGTTCAGTTCCAAAACAACAATGTCAACTGACAACATTATAGGTAGAATATCTCATACATCCAACTTTTAACCACTGCAACTTTGATATGCACGCACTCAATTCACAAGCAAAACGACTGTTAGTTGCAGAGCAGGCGCGTTTTTCACGGTTGCATCCACAATCACTGGCCCTTGCTAAACGCACGCAATCACATTTTCTATATGGTGTGCCAATGCACTGGATGAACGATTGGAGTACGCCTGCACCACTTTTTATTAAAAGTGCGCAAGGTGTACATTTAACCTGTGCTGATGACATTGACTACACCGATTTTTGTTTGGGTGATACAGGGGCGATGTTTGGCCACAGTCCTGTAGCCGTGGCGCAAGCCATTGCTAAGCAGGCAAATCATGGCTTAACTGCCATGTTACCCTCAACCTTGGCACCTGCCACAGGTGATGCGCTATCTGACTTTTTTGGTCTTCCTTTCTGGCAGCTGGCCACAACCGCAACGGATGCTAATCGTTTTGTTTTACGTTGGGCGCGTGCGGTCACAAAACGGAATAAGCTATTGGTTTTTGATGGATGCTACCACGGCACGGTGGACGACACGATGGTGGATGTAGTGAATACTAAAACCATTAATCGACCGAGCTTGCTTGGCCAAGTATACGATTTAGGTCTGCATACGATTTCTGTACCTTTTAACGACCTTGCGGCAGTTGAACAAGCGTTATCGAAAGGTGACATTGCTTGCGTGCTGACTGAACCCGTGCTCACCAACTGCGGCATGGTGCTGCCAAAAACTGGCTTTATCGAGGGCTTACGTGCCCTTACCAACCAATATAATAGCCTATTGGTGCTCGATGAAACACACACCATATCTACCGACCGAGGTGGCTGGGCAAAGGCGCATCAGGTTGTGCCTGATTTTTTAGTGGTAGGCAAGCCAATTGCGGGCGGCTTACCTGCTGCGGCATATGGTTTTAGTCACGACATGGCAAAACGCATGCAAGCAGAAAAAGATCAGGCACCTGCTGGTCATTCAGGTATTGGTACTACATTATCAGGCAATATGATGACGCTTGCTGCCATTCACGCCACGTTAACTGAAGTGGCTACTGAAGTTGCCTATCAGCACATGTTGGCGCTGGCAGAAACGCTTGCGCTGCAACTCAGCACCATGATCAAAACTCGCAAATTGCCTTGGAATATCACCCGCCTTGGTGCGCGTCTAGAACTGCAATTTTGCGCAACCTCACCAACAAATGCAGTAGAAGCGCGCCGTGCGCAAAACGATATTTTAGAAAGTGCTATACATCTTTATTTACTTAATCGCGGCGTACTGCTCACGCCTTTTCATAACATGATGCTTATTAGCCCCGCGACCAGCCAAGATGATATTGCGCGCCTAATAAAGCATTTTGATGCCTGCCTTGACGCGATTTTAGCCGCTTAAACTAAAAAATTAAGCGAGCGAGACAATCGCCTCAATTTCCACCAATACATCACGTGGTAATTTAGCCACTTGCACGGTGGAGCGTGCTGGTGTGTGATTGCCAAACACTTCGCCATAGACTTTATTCATTTGCACAAAGTCATCTAAATTTTTGAGAAAAACCGTCGTTTTCACCACTTTGTTTAAATTAGCGCCCGCTGCTTCAATCACCGCTTTGAGATTACTCAACACCTGCGTGGTTTGCACCGTAATATCGCCATCATTGAGTGTGCCATCAGGGCGAAGCGGAATTTGACCTGAGGTAAATAATAAATCCCCCACCACCATGGCTTGTGAATAAGGGCCAATAGCGGCAGGTGCGTTAGGTGTTTGAATAACGTGCATAAAAATTCGCTTTCTTATTTAAAATATATGAGTGCTAACATACTAATTCAACCAATCGTCGTGGTCACATTATAAAGGCTATTTAGCCAATTGCACTTACCGGTAAATGCATTAAACACGCAGTTTTGTGCCTAACTGTAGCGGCTTAAATTGAGGTCATCAATACGAATGCCCGTATCGTCATTCACCATCATATTGGCCAGCACTTGGCCTGAACCACAGGCCATGGTCCAGCCTAGGGTGCCGTGGCCGGTGTTGAGCCACACATTGGGGTACGCGGCCGATGCTTGGCCAATAATCGGTGTGCCATCGGGAGTCATTGGGCGCAGACCCGTCCAAAATAGGGCTTGCGAAGTATCCCCCGCATTAGGATACAAGCCTTTCAACACCATCTCCAATGTCTCACGCCGGCGAGGGTTCAAGCCTAAATCAAACCCGGCTAATTCTGCCATACCACCTACGCGAATTCTGTGATCAAAACGGGTGATGGCCACTTTATAGGTTTCATCCATCACGGTTGAAACAGGCGCCGCTTCAGCGTTAATAATGGGGACAGTTAGCGAGTAACCTTTGACCGGATACACCGGAATCTGCAAGCCAAAGCCTTGCATCAATGCACGTGTGTAACTGCCTAAGGCCACCACATATTGGTCCGCTTGCAGGGTTTCGCGATGTTCTGCCGTACTGATTTCTACACCGTTTATTTTACCGTTGGATTCTAGCAGGCGCTCTATCACCACACCATTACGGAATTTCACACCGAGCTTTTCAGCTTCAATCGCCAATTGAGTGGTAAAAAGCTGGCAATCACCGGTTTCATCACCCGGCAAGCGTAATCCACCCAGTAACTGATTTTTTACCAATGCCAAAGCAGGCTCGGCACGCACACAGCCATCTGGGTCAAGGTGCTCAAACGGCACGCCCATACGCGTTAGCACGGCAATATCTTTTGCTTCAGCGTTGAGTTGTTGTTGCGTGCGAAACACCTGCAAAGTGCCCTGCGCACGGCCTTCATACTGAATGTCTAACTCTGCACGAAGCTGAATTAAGCAATCACGGCTATATTCAGCCAAGCGCACCATGCGCTCTTTATTGCGGGCATAACTTTTGGCGTTGCAATTTTGTAAAAGTTGAAACACCCATTGCAGTTGCCATAACGTGCCATCTGGCTTAATGGCCAAGGGTGAATGGCGCTGAAACAGCCATTTTAAGGCTTTGGCTGGCACACCGGGCGCCGCCCATGGCGCTGAATAACCGGGTGAAATCTGTCCGGCATTGGCAAAACTGGTTTCTAATGCGACGGCTGGCTGGCGGTCAATGACCGTGACCTCAAACCCTTTTTTGGCTAAATAATATGCACTAGTAACACCCACCACACCCGAACCTAATACCAGCACTTTCATCGCAAATACTCAGTTTATGACAATGATTCTAGTGTAGAACGAATTAAAATTTAATCAAGGCAAAAAGCAAGAAATCATGTCAAATTTCGCCCGAGAAAAAAATAATGCTCTGAGAGCCTTTATTTATAAGGCTCTCAGAGCATCGAAAAAGGTTGGTGCAGATTTTATGCTGTTAATTTGCTAATAAATCATTTTGCCGCTTTAAATTTTTCAAACGCTTCCGCCCTCACGTTGATGAGATTGCCATCGAGCGTTTCTGGCGCAGTGAGGCGACTAAAGTCTTCAGGGGCTAAAAATAGCGAACGATCATTGCGCATTTCACCATTGACTAAAGGTGTTGAAGCCTTGTTCGGGTTGGCATATTTTGTGGCATTGGTAATGCCCGCGTGCACTTCTGGACGAAGAATATAATTAATATATTGATGGGCATTATTGGGATGTTTGGCATCTTTAGGAATCGCCATGCTATCTAAAAACAACAATGCGCCTTTTTCAGGAAACACTGGCGCAATGTTTAAGCCATTGCCTTTTTTGATGGCTTCGCTGCGTGCGCGATAAAAATCACCACCCCAGCCAATCGCCACGCAAATGGATTGATCCCCAAGTTTTTCCGCTTGACCTTCTGATGTAATGGTTTTGATATCAGCGCGCACTTTTTTTAACATAGCCGTTGCCGCTGCGTAATCTGCGGGGTTATTACTAAAGGCTGGCTTTCCAATATAGTTAAGTGCAATTGGCATAATGTCAGTGGGCGAATCCAAATACATAATGCCGCAGCTTTTTAGTTTAGTGGTGTAAGTTGGATTAAAAACGAGCTCCCATAGATTTTTCGGCATTGGCGTTTTACCCAAAGCTTGAATCACTTTATCCACGTCCAGACCTATGGTCGTGTAACCCCATAACCAGCCTGCCAGATAAGCATTGCCAGGGTCAGCTTTATTCAGCTTCACTAAAACATCCGGGTCAAGATTTTTAAAATTTGGAATTTTACTTTTATCTAGCTTTTGTAGTAAACCGCTGTTAATTTGCGCTTTAGCCCAATCTGATGATGGAACAACAATATCATAGCCGGATTTTTTAGAACGTAATTTTTCATCGAGCACTTCATTGCCATCGTAAGTGTCATAACGCACTTGAATGCCGGTTTCTTTCTCAAAGTTTTTAATGGTTTCTGGCGCAATGTAATCAATCCAGTTATACACATACAATACTTTCTCTTCCTCTTTTGCCACGCTGATACCGGCAAAACTCATACTTAATAGCGCACCTAGCAATGCAATAACCAGACTATTTTTCACGTTTGTTTCCTTCAATTATTTTTGATATTTTTTTGCTTTCCATGGCTGATGTTATGCAAGTGTTATGCCATTGTGTTGGATTTTTTATACTGAATCATGGTCAGCCGGCAAAAAACCCGATTCATGGGCAATTTTTAAATTGCAGTTTCAAAAAATAATGGTAAGTCCATTGCGAGTGAATGTTTAAAAAGTGACACTGTTTGTCATAAATTTGTCATTAAACTTAAAATGCAAAGTCGTTTTCATTACAAATTAAAACGTCGGCGGGCTGCACGAACTCACTAAAACGCAAGGCGTTTTCCCCACGTTGCGAAAGCGGTGCGGTGTTTGGCTATTAAAATAATAAGCATCTCCCGCGCCCAGCACGCGCGTGAGATTACCCACCGTGACTTCTAACTTACCTGATAGGATCACTGCGCCCTCTTCGCCCTCATGCTGCAACATCACCAAGCCCGTATCGGCGCCCACTGCGTAGGTTTCATATAAAATCTGCAACACATGCCCAGCTTTGGCTGAACCTATTTGCCGATATGAAATACCTGCTCCAGCGCTAATTTCAGTGAGTTCTTCAGCGCGGTAAAACACTTCACTTTTAACCTGTGGCAATTCATCTGAAAAAAACTCCGCCAAAGTCATTGGCACTCCAGCGAGAATGCGTTTAAGCGCACTGACCGATGGACTGGTCTGACCTGACTCAATCAGTGAAATCGTTGCATTGGCCACCCCTGCTTTTTTGGCAAGGGCGCGCTGCGAAAGCTGATGCCGCAGCCGTACCATGCGTAATCTTGCCCCTAAATCTTGCTCAATCACTTTTCACCTCAATTCTTGTGTTAATAGTGTTTAATATACAATAACAGACAAATAAATAAAACACATTAAAACAATCACTTAATATTTTAATTAACCATACTTGACATCGTAAGATAAACACTTAACTATGCACATGTTAAAGCCATTTACAAAGTAAGATTCAGGAATTTCAATGTCAAAAGCCAGCACTAATTGTTTGCCAGATTTATCGCACTACTGGGTGCCATTTACCGCCAATCGGCAATTTAAAACGATGCCGAGACTATTTAAGGCTGCGCGCGGCAATTATTACACCACCATGGATGACCGGCAGGTGCTAGATGGCACAGCAGGGCTTTGGTGCGTGCCTGCGGGGCATGGTCGCGAAGAAATTGCCAGTGCTGTTGGCAAACAATTACTCACGCTTGATTACGCCCCAGCTTTTCAATCAAGCCATCCGTTAGCGTTTGAAGCCGCCAGCCGCGTGGCAGACTATATGCCCAGCGGCTTAGATCGTATATTCTTTACTAACTCCGGCTCAGAATCAGCCGATACGGCATTAAAAATTGCCTTGGCGTATCATCGCGCCTGCGGCAACCCGTTAAGAAACAAGCTGATTGGTCGTGAACGTGGCTATCACGGGGTTAATTTTGGCGGCATTGCAGTGGGCGGTATTGCCGGTAACCGAAAAGCATTTGGCAACGCTTTAAGCGGTGTTGACCATATTCGCCACCCGCTCGACATTGCCAAAAATGCGTTTACGAAAGGCGTGCCGCAAGACGGCGGCATTGCGCTGGCCAATGAATTTGAGCAGCGCATTTTGACCTTACATGACCCAGCCACCATCGCCACGCTGATTGTTGAACCGATGCAAGGTTCGGCAGGCGTGATTGTGCCGCCGGCAGCTTATTTAAAACGCCTGCGCGAAATTTGTACCAAATACGGCATTTTGCTGATATTTGATGAAGTCATTACCGGTTTTGGCAGGCTAGGCACAAAATTTGGCGCGGACTATTTTGATGTGATTCCTGATATGCTCACTTGCGCAAAAGGCCTTACCAATGGTGTGGTGCCAATGGGTGCTGTGGCTGTTAAGCGCGAGATTTATGATGCATTTATGGAAAACACGCCAACTGGCGCAATTGAATTGCCGCATGGTTACACGTATAGCGCCATTCCCATTGCCTGCGCGGCAGCCATTGCCACCTTAAATATTTTTCAACAAGAAAAATTAGAAGACCGCGCGGCCAGTTTAAGCCCACACCTCGAAGCCGCTGTGCATCACCTAAAAGGCCTGCCCATGGTAAAAGACATTCGCAACATTGGTTTAGTGGCAGGCATTGAGTTTGAGGCAATTACCGGCAAAATGGGCGCGTTTGCCTTTGCGGTTTATCTCAAATGTTTTGAGCTAGGTCTGCATGTACGCTACACCGGCGATATTATTGCAATATCGCCTCCGCTCACCATCGAAAAACACGAAATTGATCGTATTTTTAACATACTTTCAGAAGCCATTCGATTTGTAGCAAGCCAAGGTGTGGCGGGATTGGATGCAAATAATTACCTTAAAAATGAGCAGGCTTGGGCATTGCATCAACAAACAACCAATGCTTAACACCTTTATGTAGGCTCGCAATATATCGCCAACCTACTATAACCCTATGAAATTAAAAAACAATGCGTAAAATTACGGAGCATTCAACATGAACACAATCGGACACTACGTCAATGGTCAGCACCTTACAGGCACTAGCAACAGATTCAGTGACGTTTACAACCCAGCCACAGGTGAAGTCTCTGCCAAACTATGTAATGCTACGGCCACTGAAACTGAAGCAGCAATCGCCGCAGCACTTGCTGCCTTCCCCGCTTGGGCAGCCACGCCCGCCTTACGCCGTGCGCGCATTATGTTTAAATTTAAAGCCTTACTCGATGAACACGCCAATGATTTAGCCAAAGCCATTTCACTCGAGCACGGCAAAACTATTTCCGATGCACGCGGTGAAGTTACACGCGGCATTGAAGTGGTTGAGTTCGCTTGTGGTATGCCGCATTTACTTAAAGGTGACTATAACGAACAAGTCGGCACAGGCATTGACACATACAGCATGCATCAGCCGCTTGGCGTAGTGGCTGGCATCACGCCCTTTAATTTTCCGGTCATGGTACCGCTATGGATGATTCCGATGGCGATGGCTACCGGCAACACCTTTGTGCTGAAACCTTCTGAAAAAACACCAAGCGCCAGCCTAATGTTGGCCGATTTACTGGCAGAAGCTGGCTTGCCTGCTGGCGTATTCAACATCATCAATGGCGATAAAGAAGCCGTGGATGTGCTGCTAACCGATAAACGCGTACAAGCCATCAGCTTTGTTGGCTCAACGCCAATCGCCGAACACATTTATAGCACTGGCACTAAAAATGGCAAACGCGTACAAGCGCTGGGTGGCGCCAAAAACCACTTAGTGGTGATGCCCGATGCAGATTTAGACCAAGTCGCCGATGCGCTAATTGGCGCAGGCTACGGCTCTGCGGGCGAGCGCTGCATGGCCATTTCTGTAGCCGTCACCGTGGGCGATATTGCTGACCAACTCGTTGAAAAACTCAAAGAAAAAGTCAGCACCATCGTCATTGACCAAGGTTTAAATGAAAAAGCAGACATGGGCCCGCTAGTAACACCGCAACACTTTGCTAAAGTACGCGAATATGTTGATTTAGGCATTGCTGAAGGTGCAAAACTGGTGATTGATGGCCGCGATTTCACCAAACAAGGCTTTGAAAAAGGCTTCTTTTTAGCACCCTGCTTGTTTGACAATGTCAGCAAAAATATGCGCATCTATAAAGAAGAAATTTTTGGCCCGGTGTTAGCAATCGTGCGGGCAAAAACCTTTGAAGAGGCACTTGAGTTGGTAAACGAACACGAATTTGGCAACGGCACAGCGATATTCACCCGCGATGGCGAAGCCGCGCGCGAATTCACTAGCCGCGTGCAAGCGGGCATGGTGGGCGTCAATGTGGCCATTCCGGTGCCGATTGCCTTCCACAGCTTTGGCGGCTGGAAACGCTCTCTCTTTGGTGACCACCACATTTATGGCACGGAAGGCATTCGTTTTTACACGCGCTTAAAAACCACCACCTCGCGTTGGCCCTCGCCAAGCAAAAATAGCGGTGCTGAATTTGTGATGCCGACCATGAAGTAAGGTTGCATGAATAGAAATTTGGCTGGGGAAATTGGCAGATTGTTAGGCGTAAAACTGGGGTTTAAAAGCGTATAAAACTGCTGTTTAAACACACAACCTTTTTCGATGCTCTGCGAGCCTTTATTTACAAGGCTTCCAGAGCATATTTTTTCTCTCGAGTGAATTTAGTGAATTTAGTGACTTTACTACTTGCATCATTGTGCAATTAATCATGCGCGCCTGATGGTTACTTCAACACTTCGTTGATTTCAATTTCCACATTTTCACCAACCGGTTTCATCACGGCAGACATGCCCTGCAAATCGCCAGATATCGGTTTGGCATCTCCACTTTTTGAAATGCGCGCCACTACTACCACTGCATCCGCTTGTGAGAGCTTATTGCTGGGCATAATCGCGGATGTGTCATCTAACTGAAACTGATAAGGCAAATCTTTTGCACTAGCGCGCACAATCGCAATTGGCATGGGTGCGCCCTGCGCCGCACGGGCAAATACAAATAGGGTAGCATTGGCATCTAACGCTTTGGTCAAGGCGGGAGACAAACGCACAGTGCCACGAATACCAGCATTCACTGCCACTTTTTGTACTGAAGTGGATTTTGTTTCACCAGCAAGCGATTGCGCTTTGGCGATTGCCGCTTTGATATCTGGGATAATTTCGGCCTCTTTAGGTAACTCTGTGATAATTTTCTCCCACAGCGCAATGGCCTCTTTATAATCTTGACGATCATACGCGGCGGTGGCCAGCAACATTTTTGCTTTTATGTTGCGTGCATCTATTTTTAGGGCTTGGTTGGCCAACTCAACAGGCAAGCCTTCTAACTTATAGTCATTGGTTGCCGCCAGTGCATCTGCATAATCAGCATAGAGTTGTGCGTTATCGGTGATTTTTTTGGTGGCTTGTTCGTAGGCTTTTACGGCCTCCGCATATTTGCCAATTTTGACATATGAATTTGCCAATAAAGCCCAGCCGGCGCCATCATCAGGATTTTTTTCAAGCTTTGCCGCTAATGATGCCAGCAAACCTTCCACATCGGCCTGCGTCATCGGCTTGCCATCCATCATGGCAGCCCCCGTTGGGTTCACAATGGCTTCTGGGTTGCCAATTTTAACGTACAGCCAAAAAGCTGTCAGTGGCACCAAAAAAACCAGTATTACAGCGAGTCGGCGGTCTGGTTTCGCAACCGTGGCTGCGAGCGGGCTACTTGTGACTTCATCCAGCATTCGCCGTTCTAGCTCGGTTTTGGCAAGCTCATACTGCGCTGCATCTAACACGCCGCTGGCTAAATCCTGTTCAATCTCGGCAAACTGCGCGCGAAAAATCTCGCGCCTTTGTGCGTTATCATCGCGATTCAAAGTCGATTGCGGACGCAATAATGCTGGAATGAGCATGACCAACACCATGCCAATCAACAAAAGTGCTGCTGTTAGAAAACCCCACATTATGCTTTCCTATCTAAATCTAATAATTCTTTTACACGGCGCGCTTCGTCATTGCTAAGTGGTTGATCAGTGCTTATTTTTTGACGCCTCCGTAACATAAAAATAAGCCCAATCCCGCCCGCCAATAAAAGCACAAATGGCCCAAGCCAAAGAATCAGCGTTGTAGAATTAAGGGCTGGGCGATACCGCACAAAGTCGCCATAACGCGCCACTAGATAATCAATAATCGCTTGATCTGTCATGCCTTTGTTGGCCATGTCGCGAATTTCTTGTTTTAGGTCTTCTGCAAGGCCCGCGTGTGAATCAGCCAGTGTTTGGTTTTGGCAAACCAAACAGCGCAACTCTTCTGAAAGACGCTGCACTTGCGCTTCAACCGCACTGTTGGTTTGCAATGGTTGCGCCTCTTGTGCATGAACAAGCGTCCATTGCATTAAAAATGCGATGATTGCTGAGCGATAAAAATTTGAAATTTTCATTGTGCTTGTAACTTTTCAACTAAAGGCAAAATTGTCTCATTCAGATTTCTTGCGTTGAGCGGCCCAGTTTGCTTATAGGCAATCAGCCCTGATTTATCAATTACATAGGTCTCAGGAACACCATACACCCCATAATCAATACCGACGCGTCCATCGGCATCAACGGCCACGGCCACATAAGGATTACCGCCTTTTTCTAACCATTGCAAAGCCTCTGGTCGTGTATCTTTATAGTCCAAGCCCACAATAGGCACAATGCCAGTTTTTGCTAATTCCACCAACACAGGATGCTCTTCCACACACGATGGGCACCAAGATGCCCAAGCGTTTAACATCCATACTTTGCCCAGCATTTCTTTGGGTGAAAACGTAGCTTCTGGATTATCTAAACGTGGTAAATCAAACTGTGGCGCAGGCTTGCCCACCAGTGGCGATGGAATCTCTTTAGGATTAAGAAATAAGCCTTTAAATAGAAAACCAACTAATGCCAAAAATATAGCTAACGGAATTAAAGCGCGCAATACGGATTTCATACAGCGGCCCCGCTTGTGTTAGATGGCGTGTCATTTTTGGAGCGATTTCTGAGTCGATACCGTTTATCGGCAATCGCTAATATGCCGCCAAAACCCATCATCAGGCAGCCAAACCAAATCCACTCTACCATCGGTTTATGGTAAATCCGCACACTCCAAGCGCCATCGCCCAAAGGCTCGCCTAATGATGCATACAAATCATGAATAAAATGCGGGCTGATACCAGCCTCGGTCATCGGCATGCCAGAGACTGTGTATATGCGTTTTTGCGGCTCAAGCACGGTACGCAATTTCCCGTTTTTACTTACATGAATTTGCCCAACACTTGCCTCAAAGTTTGGTCCTTGCACGGCTTTTACACCATCAAAAGTAAAGTCATAACCCGCCAAATGCGCCACTTCACCCGGCGCCATTTTTACAGCAATTTCAGACTCATAGCCTTTTACGATGGTGACCCCCAGCGTAAATACCGCAATGCCAAGATGCGCAATCACCATGCCCCACCATGACCTTGAATTGGCCTGAATACGTGCCATCAATGACCCGGTAGACTTGGCTAAGCGCTTATAGATTAATTCGAAACTCGTTACAAACACCCAAAAAGCCAAGAACAAACCAAAGCCAATCCAAGC
Organism: Pseudomonadota bacterium; assembly: GCA_029569495.1. Taxonomy (GTDB): domain Bacteria; phylum Pseudomonadota; class Gammaproteobacteria; order Burkholderiales; family Methylophilaceae; genus Methylotenera. The sequence continues at coordinate 35,956 of JAKQTB010000047.1, forward strand.
AGTAAAGTTACCCAGCGCAAAAGGTAAAGCAATGGCCAATATAAGGCTAATAGCTAAGGCCCAGCGTAAACGGGTCGCCAATTCTGGCAATGAAGATTCTTTCCAGCGGGCTATTGGCCCAACGCCCATTAAAAACAACGCTGGCGCCATAAGCGGCGCAAAAACGGCATCAAAATACGGCGGGCCAACGGAAATTTTGCCGTAGCCTAGCGCATCAACAAATAACGGGTACAACGTGCCAAGTAACACCGCCATGGCCGCAACCGCCAGCAATACATTATTTGCCAAAAGAAAGCTCTCGCGCGAAACTACATCAAACTGACCACCACGACCAATCTTTGGGGCACGCCAAGCATATAGCGCTAACGAACCGCCAATCACAACCACTAAAAACGCCAGAATAAACACGCCGCGTCGCGGGTCAGTTGCAAAAGCATGCACGGAAGTGATCACGCCGGAGCGCACTAAAAAAGTACCCAACAAGCTGAGAGAAAAAGCACAAATCGCCAGCAAGACCGTCCACGCTTTAAAGCTGCCGCGTTTTTCTGTCACAGCTAACGAGTGTATGAGCGCTGTGCCAACTAACCACGGCATAAATGAAGCATTTTCAACGGCATCCCAAAACCACCAGCCGCCCCAACCTAACTCATAATACGCCCAGTTACTGCCGAGCATAATGCCGATGGTTAGAAAAACCCAAGCCAACGTTGTCCAAGGGCGAGACCACCGCGCCCACGCGGCATCTAACTGGCCGCCAAGCAATGCCGCAATTGAAAAGGCAAATGCCACTGAAAAACCAACATAACCCATATACAACATTGGCGGATGAAAAATCATGCCCGGGTCTTGCAATAACGGGTTGAGGTCACTGCCATCCAATGCGGCTGGTATCATCCGCTCAAATGGGTTTGATGCGATTAGCATAAATAACAAAAAGCCAACGCTCACCAAGCCCATCACACCTAAAATACGCGCCCGCATATTGTCTGGAATATGTTTTGAAAACAAACCAACGGCCACAGTCCACATACTTAAAATTAAAGCCCACAACAACAATGAGCCTTCATGGCCGCCCCAAACGGCAGCAATACGAAATTGCAGGGGTAATTTTGAGTTTGAATTCTTCGCCACATAGGCGACAGAAAAATCATTGGTAGCAAACGCGTAGGCCAAACAAATAAATGCAAAGGCAATCAACAAAAATTGTACGTTCACCAAAGGTTTGGCTAGCCCTATCCACACTGCGTTACCGCGCGCAGCGCCAATTAAAGGAATACTGCCTAACAACACCGCTGTTAGTAACGCGAGTATTAAAGAAAAATGACCAATTTCGGGAATCACATCTACATCCTTATCACAATTTTGTCGGTTGCTTTGCGATTGCTCATTCGCAACCAAAAAGTACTACTTTATATGTTTTAAAAAAACAAAAAAAACTGAAGCAAAACACGTCGAGAAAATTTTACGGTTCTGTGAGCCTTTATTTATAAGGCTTACAGAGCAGCTAAAAAGGGTTGTGCTTTTTTTGACAATTTTTGAGTGTTGTTTAAACGCCAAAATTACTTTGGCATCACCACGGTATTGCTTTGCGTTTGAGCTTGCTTTAATGCTTCCGCAGCCTCTGGCGGCATATAGTTTTCATCATGCTTGGCCAACACTTCGCTGGCGGTAAACATGCCGTCTTCACCAAGTTTACCCTGCGCGACAACACCCTTGCCTTCTTTAAACAAATCAGGCAACACGCCTTTATAAAGTACCGGCACCGTTTTGGCCGTGTCTGTAATAACAAAGCGCACGCTCAAACCGTCTTCGCCACGTTTAAAGCTGTTTTCTTCTACCAATCCGCCTATTCGAAAACTGGTATTTTTTGGTACATCACCTTGTGCCGCTTGTGTTGGCGTATAAAAAAACACCATATTACTTTGAAACGCATTTAAAATCAGCATTGCAGCTAGCCCAATTAAGCCTAAGCCAATACCGATAAGTATGAACCGTTTATGTCGTGCTTTTAATGCCATTATTTTTACACCTATATGTATGCTTGTTAATCATTCTGAGAAAGTAATCGCGTTAAACGCAAGGCTTCACTGCTCCGTTTACGCAAGGCTATGACTTCCCAAACCACACAAAGTGCCGTTAATCCAAAAGAAAACCACACATAAAATGCGTAACCGCCCATGTTAAAAAAAACAGACCAACTTTCCCACTGCATTATGCGTGATCCTTTAGTGACAATTCTTTAACCCAGCCAGAATTACGCTCGCGTTCTAAAATAATGCAACGCACACGAATGAGTGCCACAGCAATGGTGTACATCCAAAACGCAAGCGCCATTAAAATCATGCCTTCAAACATCGTAGCGGCCATTTTGGGTGCGGCGCCCATGTTAATGCTGGACCCTTGATGCAAAGTATTCCACCACTTAACTGAAAAATAAATAATCGGGATATTCACTGCACCGACGAGCGCTAATAACGCACCCGCGCGGTCAGCTTTGCGCGGTTCATCAATAGAAGCTTGCAATGCCATAAAGCCTAAATATAGAAATAGTAAAATCAGCTCAGAAGTTAAACGTGCATCCCACACCCAATAAGTGCCCCACATCGGCTTGCCCCAGAGTGACCCCGTTACCAGCGCCAGCAAGGTGAATATTGCACCCGTGGGCGCGAGCGCCTGCGCCATCATGGCTGAAAGTTTTGAATTTAGCGCCAATCCTACACCCGCCCAAAAAGCCATGGCTAAGTAAATCACCATCGACATCCAGGCCGCTGGCACATGCACAAAAATAATGCGGTAGGCTTCGCCTTGCTGGAAATCGGTCGGGGCAATCGCAAAGCTGATATAGAGGCCATAAATAACAAATACTACCGCCAACCAAGCAAACCACGGAATCATTCGCCCAGCAGTAGGGTAAAAGGTTTGCGGTGAGGCATGTTGATAAAAATTATCTGAAAAGTAGGCAGATTGGCGCATCAGCACCGCCCCTAAGGCTAACAAGGCAACGTTCACACTGATGTATTTAAGACCGTGCGCAAAAAAAATCAGCGCAGCGGCACTTACCGCAATGATTAAGCCTAAGGCAAATATAATTTTCTTTAAACTCATAGGTTTTTATTACTCTACAGAAATGCGTAAGGCCGCAGCCGTTGCCAGTGGCGCAAGCACCACAGCCAAGAGCGAAATTGCTGCCAACAAAGATAAATGCGCTTGTGGACTCATCCCATGCTGGCTGGCAGACACTGCCAGCGAGCCAAATATCAGCACAGGAATATACAGCGGCAACACCAACAATGCAACCAATAAACCACTGCCGCGTGCGCCCAAAGTCAGCGCGGCGCCAATAGCGCCTATCAGGCTAAGTGCGGGTGTACCCAGCAAGAGTGAAACCACCAAAATGCCAATCGCTTCGCTTGGCAATGCATATTGCAAACCAATCATCGGCGCAAGCAACACCACTGGCAAACCGCACACCAGCCAATGCGCCAAAATTTTGGCCGATACCAACAATGATAAAGGCTGAGGTGATAATAACATCTGCTCTAAAGCGCCGTCGGCAAAATCTGCCGCAAACAGCCTCGATAATGAAATCATGCCTGCTAGCAAGGCCGCTACCCAAAGCACTCCAGGTGCAATCGTACTTAAAATGGCTGAATCCGAACCAACACCCAACGGAAACAAGCTAGACACAATGACAAAGAAAAACAAAGTCGTCGCAATGTCTGACCGCCTGCGGTACGCCTGCAGTAAGTCCCGCGTTAAAACAGTCAACCACGCGCCATTCATTTGCTTAACCTCAACGTTTGCGTATGTTTTGCGTTAACAGTAACATCTTGATGGGTGGTGAGTATGGCCATGCCACCTTCGGCAATATGCTCGCCTAACCTTGTGGCCAACACTTCAACGGATGCCACATCCAATGCGGCAAATGGCTCATCTAAAATCCACAATGAAGTGTTAGCCAGCCATAAACCGGCTAACGCAACGCGACGCTTTTGGCCTTGTGAAAGCACACGTGCGGGCAAATAGGCGCAACGCGCAATGCCTATCGCCGTAAGTGCTGCCATTGCGGCTTGCTCACTTGCTTCAACACCTGCTAACCGTGCATTGGTCTGCAAATTTTCCAGCGCGGTGAGGTCGTCCTTTAAGCCATTTAAATGGCCAAGGTAGGTGAGATTGGATAAATACTGCTCAGCATCTTCTTTAATTTTCTTGCCATTCCAAAACACTGCGCCTTCTTCGGGAGTCAGCAAACCGCATAGCATGCGCAATAAACTACTTTTTCCACTGCCGTTTTCACCTAATACATACAACAAACCACCCGCATTAAGTTCAAACCCAACATTTTTGAACAGCAAGCGATCCCCGCGTAAACAGGCTAAACCCTGCGCAACTAACATGGTTTAAAGAACCCTGCGCAGGATAATAAATTTAAATTAAGCAAGGACGAAATCATGAAGGGTAATTGTATCATTCTCGATATTGACCACCAACTAAGGCAATCGCTTGAAGTAGTAATCCAGCTGCTGCAAAGCCAAATGGCGCGGTAACGCATACACTTGAGCCATAGCCCGCACAATTTAAGCCGGTGATGCCAACGTCCTCTGTATCACAAACACCTTCAGGTTTAATCACAGACTCATCGGAATACACACACAACACGCCAAATTTTGAGGTTTTACCTGAAGTCGCTTTGGCAAAGCCATACTCGCGGCGTAGCAAGTTGCGCACTTTTGCCAGCAATTTATCGTGGCTCACCACACTTAAATCGGCTTGTTTGATATGCGTGGCGTTTAATCGCCCACCTGCCGCCCCTGTCATCACCAAAGGAATGGCATTTTTTTTGCAAAAATCCGCAATGGCTGCTTTGGCTTTGGCGTCATCAATGCAATCGATAACCCCGCTATAAGGCTGATTCAATAGTGTCGCGATATTCTCAGGGCTGACGAAATCTTCAATTTGAATCACCGTTGCATGCGGGTTTATCTGCTTGATGCGCTCAGCCATCGCAGTAACTTTTGCTTTGCCAAACGCGCCATCCAACGCGTGTAATTGACGATTCACATTAGACTCCGCAATATTATCCAAATCAATCAAAGTAATCGTGCCAACCGCATTGCGCGCCACGGCTTCTGCTGCCCATGAACCCACGCCGCCGATACCAATAACGCAAATATGTGCAGCTTGCAAGTTGGCCAAGCCATCTGCGCCATAAAGCCGCGCAACGCCGCCAAAACGGCGGCCAATATCAATGGTCAAAGCTGTCATTTTTGAATAATAAAAGTCTTAAAAAGTAACGTATTTTTAATACAAACCTTTTCATCACCTCTGCAAGCCTCTTAAAGTAAGGCTCGCAGAGGCATTGTTTTCTCTCGGGCGTTTTTTGCTGCTTTTAAAATGAATATTTAAGGCAAAATTTGTAGTTCAATTTGTGCTTTCTAACACCACAAACGCAGCGGCTAAATTTTTTTCATCACTGATACTGATGTGCGTTTTTGTGATGTCTTTAGCTTGCAAAAAAGCTTGCAATTCATTCGCCAACACCAAAATGGGCTTGCCTAAATCATCGTGCGAAACTGCAATATTTTGCATGGTGGCTGGTGAACGCAAACCTGTGCCTAACGCTTTAGAAAAAGCTTCTTTTGCAGCAAAACGTTTGGCTAAAAAACGTGGTTTAATATTTGAATCCATATAACTTTTAAACTCACTTTCAGCCAAGATGCGTTTCGCTAAGTCATCGCCAAATTGGTTGATCGAGGCTTCTATTCGCGCCACTTCTACAATATCCGTGCCAATGCCGTAAATCATGGCTTAATTAGGAGAAAACTCTTTAATTAACGCTTTCATCTCGCGCACCGCATTATCCCAACCCACAAATAATGCATGCGCAATAATGGCATGGCCGATATTCAGTTCTTCAAATCCGTACATCTTAGCAATGTGGTGCACGTTGTGATAATGCAAACCATGCCCAGCATTCACCACCAAATGCGCATCTTTAGCGTGATGTAGTGCAATTTCAATACGCTTACGTTCTGCATCCTGCAGAGCATCGGTGTGCGCATCTGCAAAAGTACCTGTATGCAGTTCAACGACTGGTGCGCCTGTTTTTACCGCTGCATCAATTTGTGCCAAATCGGGCGCAATAAATAGCGATGTACGAATACCTGCATCACCTAATCTTTGCACGGCCTTTTTTACTTTATCAAAGTGACCGATGACATCCAAGCCACCTTCCGTCGTACGCTCCTCGCGGCGTTCTGGTACTAAGCAAACATCTTGCGGTGCAACCTTTAGGGCAATTTCAATCATCTCGTCCGTCACCGCGCATTCGAGATTCATTTTAGTTTGCAGCAATGGCCGCAAGGCAAAAATGTCTGCATCTTGCATGTGGCGGCGGTCTTCACGTAAATGTAGGGTAATGCTATCCGCGCCAGATTGCTCAGCGCGAAGCGCGGCCTGAACTACACTGGGATATTTCGTTCCGCGCGCCTGACGTATAGTGGCTACGTGGTCTATATTGACACCTAATTTAATCATCTTAAAAACCCTGTAAATCAATTAAAAGTTGCCGCGTGTGTAAGGGTTTATCACCCAAGTAATGGGCTAATAAATAGCGCATGAGCTGCTTACTTTGCGCTTGCGTCAGGCTATTCTGGTAATTATCTTTCGCCATATCCAATAACGTACTTCCACTTAACTGTACGCCATTATGATTTTCATGTGGCGCTCTCGCACCAAATTCAGCTTCATAGCGATATTGCTTACTGGCTGAAATCACTTCCCCATGTTCATCTGCAATTAGCGGCACGGCATAGCCCAACTCTTGCAATAGTTTAAGCTCAAAGCGGCGTAGATGTGTAGCCAAATCAGTTGATTTACTTAACGTACTTAGTGTTGTTTGATAATAATCAAACAGCGCTTCGTGCGCATCTTCACGGGGGAGTAAACGCAACAAAAGCTCATTCATGTAGAAACCGCACATCAGGGCTTCACCTTGTAAATTAACTAGGCCATGCGCCCAATCCAAACTATGCAGTGTTTTTAACTCATTCTTACCTGACCATGTGCCAGATAAAAGCTGAAATGATTGCAACATGCCGCGCATTGCAGACCGTGGCCGGCGCGCACCTTTTGCAACTGCTGCAACACGGCCAAACTGCTGGCTAAAGAGCTCTACAACTAAACTGGTTTCTTTAAACGGATAGCTGTGCAACACATACACGGATTGATTATCTTGACGAAGGTTGCTTGCTAACGCCATGCTTTCACTTATTGCGAATTAGTAACCCAAGCTTTTCAGCGCACGTGCATTATCAGCCCAGCCGCCTTGTACTTTTACCCATGTTTCCAAGTAAACCTTACCACCAAAAAGCTTTTCCATATCTTGGCGGGCTTCGGTGGATATTTGCTTCATTTTTTCGCCATTTTTTCCAATCAACATGGGTTTTTGACTGTCTTTATCCACAATAATCGCAGCAAAAATTCGGCGCAATTTACCTACCACTTCAAACTTTTCAATTTCAACTGCTACTGCATAAGGTACTTCATCGCCTAGCAATCTAAAAATCTTTTCACGAATCAGCTCCGCGGCTAAGAACCGTTCGTTTTTATCGGTAAGTTCATCTTCACCATACACCGCTGGCTGTTCAGGCAAGTATTTGCGGGTAGTTTCAAGCAGCTCTTCTAAATGCAATGATTTTTTTGCACTTACCGGCACAATGCCGACAAATGGATGCAACAAATCAAAGTCTTGAATCAATGGTAGCAAATTATTTTTGTCGCCCATCAAATCCGCTTTATTCACCACCAAGATCACGGGTTTATCTTTAGGTAGCAGTGCTAACACCTTTTCATCCGCTTCACCCAATTTCATGGGTTCAATCACAAACAGCACGACATCGACTTCGGTCAACACTTGTGTCACTGTTTTATTTAAACCTTTATTTAAGGTGTTAAGATGTTTTTGCTGAAAGCCAGGGGTATCTACAAACAAAAACTGCGTGTCATCCGTTGTATGAATACCAAGTAAGCGATGTCGGGTAGTTTGCGCCTTACGCGAGGTAATGGCTAATTTCATCCCTAAAATATGATTAAGCAAAGTCGATTTTCCCACGTTGGGACGACCGACAATGGCTACGGTACCGCATTTAAATCCAACTGTGGTTTGAGTCATTTTTAACGTTTTCTCATCTCTAATGTTTTATTTCTTAGGTTTTCTAATACTCAGTTGTTCTACTTGCTGCATGGCTAGCTGAGCAGCTTTTTGCTCAGCGATACGACGGCTCGTGCCTTCGCCTACGGTACGAATATCTAACTTTTGAATAAAACACTCCACCACAAATATTTGTGCATGCGCTTCACCACTCGTCTGCACAACGGCATATTCTGGCACCGCAATTTTTTTACTTTGCAAAAACTCTTGCAGTAAAGACTTAGGATCTTTATCAATGACTTTTGGGTCAATGGTGCTGAGCTTTTCAGCATACAGGTCAAGTACTAGCGCTTCTGCCGCCACAAAGCCGCCATCAAGATAGGTAGCACCGATGATAGCCTCTAACGCATCCGCTAAAATTGAAGGCCTGCGCCAGCCAGCGCTTTTGAGTTCGCCTTCGCCCAGTTTGAGTGCATCACCTAACCCTAGTGATAGGGCAATTTCACAAAGAGTGGCCTCTTTCACAAGTTGTGCACGTAAACGACTTAAATCGCCTTCATCCAGGGTCTGAAAGCGCTGATAAAGCTGGTTGGCGATAATAAAATTAAGTGCGCCATCGCCTAAAAACTCTAATCGCTCGTTATTTTTACCGCTATAACTACGGTGCGTGAGTGCCTGACTTAACAGATTTTCATCTTCAAATTGATGTTTTAGGCGTTTGGCTAACAACTGTAGAGTCATGCGGGGTATATCAGGTGCTTGCATTAAAGCTTGCTGTCGGTGGATGTCTCAAAATCCATAAGCACACTGACATTGCCAAAGAGTGGTGTCACCACACGATACCTCGCAGTAACCGTTGTATCACCACTCGCATTTTTACCGATTTCTAAATCTTTACCCCTAATTACAGTGACATAGCCAGTATCAGCACGGCGATCAAAAGAAGCGGCGATTTCATTTTTGCTCATATTGCCCACTTCTTGCTTCATCGCGCGAATAATCGTTTTAACTGAAAAATACTCCTGATAGGCAGGAAACATCTTCATGGCAATCAGCGCCACAAAAACAATCATACCTCCTACAAACATCATGCCTAGGAGCGTTGCACCTGCCTGTTTTTTTACTGGTAACGATTGTAAAAACTGTTTCTGAGTATTGATTTTATTTAACATAAAGCCTCCCTGAAGATGAAGTTATCCATTTAAACACTAAAGAAATTACTGCACTGATTTTCCGATTCTAGAACCTTGGTCGAAATTCATCCAAATAAAAAATGCCTTACCCACTAAATTATGCTCTGGTACAAATCCCCAGACACGACTATCTGAACTATTGTCGCGATTATCACCCATCGCTAAATAATGTCCAGCAGGCACAGTAATCTCTTCATCGTTGGCAAACTTTGCACCGATAGAATCATGTTCGTAATTTCCAACCCAGTCATTATTGAGAATCTCATGGCTCACCTCCCCCAATTTTTCTCGATATTGTGTTGCTGTGACCATATTTAACCCTGCGCTCACATAATTGTATTGACCAACCTCATTGAGTTCAAGCAACTGACCGTTAATGGTGAGCCTTTTGTTTTGATACCGAATTTTATCCCCCGGCAGCCCCACCACTCGCTTAATATAGTCAATAGAAGGGTCTGGTGGATAATGAAACACGAACACATCTCCACGTTTTGGATGATTCACCTCAATAAAGGTATTGTTCAAGACTGGTACACGCAAACCATAGTGAAATTTATTCACCAGAATAAAATCACCTGCCAAAAGCGTTGGCATCATCGACCCTGATGGAATTTTAAAAGGCTCCACGATAAAAGACCTTACAAAAAATACCACCAAGATCACGGGGAAAAAACTTCTGGCATACTCTACCACTTCAGGGTATTCACCGGCATTTTCTCGTTTTGCCTTAAAGAACAAACTGTCCACCAGCCAAATGACCCCGGTTAACACCAACATCAACAGCATGAATAAGGCAAACGGGATGATACTGGTTGCCGTAAGCAACAGCCCCAACAAACCTGCCACAGAAAACAAAAATAAGCCTACGGTGAGCTTGCGCTGTATCAACAAGATTAAGCAAAAAAGCATTAACCCTAGAACCAAATAAACAATCATTTGTGTTTAATCCTTACTTTCTAAATTATTTATCTTCAACACGTAAAATCGCTAAAAATGCTTCTTGTGGAATTTCTACATTACCCACTTGCTTCATGCGTTTTTTACCTTCTTTTTGTTTATCTAGCAGTTTACGTTTACGTGAAACATCACCGCCATAACATTTGGCAATCACATTTTTGCGCATGGCTTTTACTGTTTCACGGGCAATAATATTTGCACCAATTGATGCCTGAATCGCCACATCAAACATTTGCCGTGGAATCAGCTCGCGCATTTTAGCGGCCACTTCACGACCACGATGCACGCTGTTTGACCTATGTACAATCATGCTCAATGCGTCCACACGCTCACCATTGACCATAATATCAAGCTTCACCAAATCTGCGGCACGGAATTCCAAAAACTCATAATCCATGGACGCATAGCCACGCGATACGGATTTTAATTTATCAAAAAAATCGAGAACCACTTCGTTGAGCGGTATTTCATAGCTCAACATCACCTGACGCCCCATATATTGCATGTTTTTTTGTATGCCGCGTTTGTTGTTACACAGCGTCATCACCGGCCCAACGTAATCTTGCGGCATCAGCAAATTCACCACAATAATCGGTTCGCGCGTTTCTTCCACACGGGACGGCTCAGGCAAGCGGGATGGATTTTCAATTTGCACCACCGAACCATCTTTGAGCAATAATTCATACACCACGGTCGGCGCGGTAGTAATTAAATCCATGTCATATTCGCGCTCTAGGCGCTCTTGCACAATTTCCATGTGCAACAAGCCTAAAAAGCCGCATCTAAATCCAAAGCCCAACGCCGTTGAATTTTCAGCTTCAAACAAAAGCGAAGCATCATTCAGACTCAACTTTTCAAGCGCAGTTCTCAATGCTTCAAATTGATTAGATTCCACAGGGTACAAACCCGCAAACACTTGCGGCTTTACTTCTTTAAAACCTGCCAATGGCGCTGCGGCTGGCTTATTCGCCAAAGTAACGGTATCACCCACTTTTGCACTTGATAACTCTTTAATGCCAGCAATCACAAATCCCACTTCGCCGGCCGACAGCGAAGTTTTTTGCAATGATTTTGGTGTAAACACACCGACTTGCTCGCACAAAAAGTCACTATGCGTCGCCATTAAACGGATTTTATCTTTGGGCTTGAGCACGCCGTCAACCACACGCACCAACATCACCACACCCACGTAATTATCAAACCATGCATCAATCACCAAGGCCTTCAGCGGCGCATCAATATTGCCTTGTGGCGGCGGCACCTTTTTAATGACGGCTTCCAACACATCACGCACACCTAAGCCCGTTTTTGCTGAACACAATACGGCGTCACTCGCATCCACGCCTATCACATCCTCAATTTCTTGCTTAACGCGCTCTGGGTCGGCTGATGGCAAATCAATTTTATTGAGTACCGCTGTGACTTCTACGCCTAAATCCAGTGCGGTATAGCAATTGGCCACACTTTGCGCTTCAACACCTTGCGATGCATCCACCACCAACAACGCACCCTCACAGGCTGAAAGTGAGCGCGAAACCTCATAACTAAAATCCACATGACCGGGCGTATCAATCAGATTTAATTGGTAGATTTGGCCATCATCGGCTTTATATTGCAAAGCCGCCGTCTGCGCTTTAATGGTAATACCTCGCTCGCGCTCAATATCCATTGAATCAAGCACTTGCGCCTCCATTTCACGGTCTGCCAAGCCACCACACAAATGAATAATGCGGTCAGCTAAAGTAGATTTACCATGGTCAATATGCGCGATGATAGAAAAATTACGAATGTTTTTCATGAGGTCTTTTTTAAGCTTTTACAAACAAATAAGGCGCAATTAAGCGCCCTTCACAATAGCTGTGATTTTACTACAACCGCTTGATTTTTTATCAATTATTTAGCAAATTATCAAGATAAACAAAATAGACTGAAGCGTCAGAAAAATGCGTGTCGCATACACCACCAACTTGGCAAATAAAATTGCATTTTATTGCAAAAAAATCACCAACCTTTTACGCATGGCTGCGAGCCTTATAAAAAAGGCTTCCAGAGCATCTTTTTTTGCTCGGCACACTTTAAATGAACTAAAAGACTAAAAATGCAGCAGTACAACGAGGAAAATACACTGGTAGGCAGTACCAGATTCGAACTGGTGACCTCTTGGATGTCGACCAAGCGCTCTAACCAACTGAGCTAACCGCCTATTTTTGAACGAGGCCGAATTCTAGCGCATTCGCTTTCTCTAAGCAAACAGAATCCTATTCGATGAGCTTTTATATACGTTACAATTTGGTTTTACTGAGAAAAAATATGTCGCATCGCGTGCCTTTAGAACAATACGAATTTCTCGTCGACCAGCTAGCTTTGCAAGGTTACGCAATACTACCAAATTTTATGCCAAATGATTTTGTGTTTCAATTAGCCCAGCGGGCCAAACAAATTCAAAAGACTGGTGCCCTGCGCGTAGCCAATGTCGGCAAACACATGCAGTTGAATGACGCCATACGGAGTGACAGCACTTATTGGCTTGATGATAATAGCCCAAATGTAGTTGAACAGGATTACTTTGCCATCATGAATACCGTGAAAAGCCAAGTTAACCGAGCACTCTATCTTGGGCTTGATACGCTCGAAAGTCATTTTGCAATATATTCAATAGGCAGCTTTTACAAAACGCATTTGGATCAATTTAAAACCGATATTTACAAAAACGATGACTTACGTAAACTGAGCTGCATTATTTATTTAAATGAAGATTGGCGTCCAGACGACGGTGGTGAACTGAGATTTTATTCAGATTTCGAACGCGGACAGTTTGTTGACATCTGTCCTCAAGGTGGCACGTTAGTCGCTTTTTTGTCTGAGCAGTTTTATCACGAAGTGCTACCAGCTAAACGTGAGCGCATCAGCCTTACAGGCTGGTTTAAAACGCGCGCTAATTCTTCATTGTAATTTTAAACCGAGTGTGTCTCAATGCTGTTTCATGAGTCTATTGTATAAACTGGGGCCAGCAAACCCATCTTGCGGTAACTCTTGCGTTGCTTGATAAGCCCTAATCGCCGCCTGCGTTTTCAGTCCAGGAAAACCATCCGGTTCGCCACAATCAAATCCCAAATTATTTAATTTGGTTTGTAGCGCCCAAAGCTGATTGTAACTCAGTACCGATTTTTCAGCCGCCTCACCACCCAGAACAGGTAAATCATCTTTTAGTTGGTTCGCCAAATGATTCACTGAAAGTGCGTAATTAACCGACTTATTCCAATCCATGATTGCATCAAAATTACTAAACACCATAAACGCAGGGCCTTGCCATCCTTGAGGTAGCAAAATTGCGGCATTTTCTTGCTTAGGTAGTTGGCTATTATCAATAGCAACAACACCGAGTTGCGTCCATTCATCAGATGTTTTTCGTGTATTAAGCTGTGCTAATTGATACTGAAAGCCTTGCGGCAATTTAACCTCTAACGCCGAGATTTCATTCTTACGCCATCCCACCTGAGATAGGTAATTGGCGGCCGAAGCAAAGGCATCCTCCAACGAAGTCCAAATATTGATGCGGCCATCTTGGTCAGCATCTACCCCATACAACATAAACGTGGATGGCATAAATTGCATATGCCCCATGGCGCCCGCCCATGACCCGCGCATGGCCGAAACGTGATTATGTCCAGCATCAACAATACGCATTACATCTAGCAACTGTGATCTAAAAAAATCACTACGTCTTCCTTCATAGGCAAGCGTCATAAGGGCGGAAGGAAGACCAAAGTTACCTTTATTTTTCCCGTAATTTGTTTCCATTCCCCAAAACGCGACCAGTATTTCTTTAGGGACGCCATACTGCGCCTCAACTTTTACGAATAATGATTCATTGAGTTGCAGCATCTGTCTGCCTTGAGATATTTGCTGTGTATTCACACGCGTATCAAGGTAAGTCAAAAATGGTGAGATAAACTCTGGCTGAGAACGATCAAGCACAATCACCCTCGGCAAAAATTTTGCATGCTGAAGCGTGGCCTCTATCGTTTTTTCTGAAATTTGACTCACGCGCGCTTCATTTTTAAACGCAACCAGCCAATCATTGGATACAGCGTTACGATCTTCAGCAGATGCATTAACACTATAAAGTGTCAGTGAAATAGCAAGCAAGAGTTTGATGCAAGATTCGATAAGTTTGCGGATTAAATGAAGCATACTGCCTGCAATGAATATTAAGTAAATAAATGACGCGTTATGGTCTACCGAAAAATTAAGCCGTATTCGCCAAATATTTTTCTGCAAAATAGAGCGCCACAATCGATTTTCCATCTGTGATTTCACCGCTAAGAATCATCGAAATACATTCATCAAAAGGCACATTAAATACTTCTAGCATTTCATCCTCATCTCGACGATGTTGACCTGCCGTTAATCCTTGCGCCAAATACATATGAATCACTTCGTTTGAATAGCCAATGCATGGATGTTGGCAACCTAAGCGAACCCATTCACTTGCTGTGTAGCCGGTTTCTTCCAGCAATTCACGTTGACCAGTCGTCAGAACGGTCTCATTTGCATCTATTTTACCTGCGGGTAGCTCAATAAATACTTGATGAAGCGGGTAACGAAATTGTTTTTCAAGTATGACGTTGCCATTGGGTAAAATTGGCACTACCACTACTGCACCTGGGTGAATGACATATTCACGCTGGCTTGTGTGGCCGTTCGGAAGCTTGACCTGATCGCGCTTAACGGTCAGCATGCCACCAGAGGCAATCGTTTCAGAACTGATTTGATGCTCAGTTAAATCTACAGATTTTGACATCATTCAAACCAGCAAAAGGGAGCAACTAAATTGTAGCGACGCTAAATGTGTCGCACTTTCTAATATCACCTGTGGTTAATCCCTGATTAAACCAGCGCATGCGCTGTTGAGATGTTCCATGCGTAAAGCTGTCTGGCACGGCATAACCTTGCGCCTGTTTTTGCAAAGCATCATCGCCAATAGCGGCTGCCGCTCGCATGGCTTCTTCAACATCACCGGGTTCCAAAATACGGTTTGCACCATCCGCATGGTGCGCCCAAACCCCTGCATAACAATCAGCTTGCAACTCTAATCGTACGGAATATTGGTTTGCTTGCGCCTCTGAACGTGCACTTTGGCGTGCTTGTTGCACCTTATCTGATACCCCAGTAAGGTGCTGAATGTGATGTCCGACTTCATGCGCAATGACATAGGCTTGTGCAAAGTCACCTGGCGCATTAAATCTGTTTTTCATTTCATCATAAAAGGCTAAATCAATATAAACCTTTTGATCACCTGGACAATAAAAAGGACCCATTGCCGACTGGCCCGTGCCGCAAGCAGTCGGCGTAGCGCCTCTAAAAAGCACTAATGTTGGCGCAGGATATTGCTGCCCAGCATTTTGAAAAATCTTACTCCAAGTACTCTCGGTACTACCAAGTACTTTAGCTACAAACTTAGCTTCCACATCATCATTTGGTATTGGTTGAGATTCTACTTGACTGTTTTGCTGTAATCCCTGCCCCATATTTAGCACCACTGCTGGATCAACACCAAAATACATAGCCACTAAAGCCAATGCAATTGTTCCTAGCCCAATGCCTCCAGCGCGACCGCCCGTCATGCGTGATCCACGACGGTCTTCTACATTAGTACTTTCGCGTTCATCTTCTAGGCGCATTTTTTGAATTCCTTGAATGGGTTAAGTGTTCGAACACATAATTACAGAATTAAGCTTTGTATTTAGCTTAAACTTCTAAATATGGCGTACGCACATATTTCCATCATTTTTTGTGGCATTAAACCCAATACCAAAAGTGCCATTGCGTTTACACCAAGCACAATACGCATATCAAGAGCAGCTACAATCGGTGAATAGTCTAACGGCTCATCAAAATACATAAGTTTAATGACTCTTAAATAATAAAACGCACCTACAACCGCCATCAGCACCGCAAATACAACTAGCCATAAGTAGCCTGCCTGTAAAGCCGCTTGTAGTACAGCAAACTTAGCATAAAACCCTAACGTCGGCGGCACGCCAGCCATACTGAACATCACTATTAACATCAAAAATGCATGCCATGGGCTACGATGATTGAGGCCTTTTAAATCGCTTAATTGCTCTGCCTCGAATCCTTTGCGAGAAAGCAAAATAATCATGCCAAAACCAGCCAGGGCCATTAACACGTAACTGGAAATGTAGAACAGGGATGAAATATAGCCATTTTGACTCGCACTCATTAAGCCAAATAGCATAAAACCAATATGCGAGATGGTTGAGTAAGCCAGCATGCGTTTGAGATTGGTTTGTGCAATGGCAGTAACATTACCCACCACAATGGATAATACCGCCATAATCATCAGCATTTGCTGCCAATCGATTGCCATGGTCTGTAAACCTTGCGCTAGCATACGAATTACAAATGCAAACGCAGCAAGTTTTGGTACTGAACCAATCAACATTGTGACTGCTGTAGGTGATCCTTCGTAAACATCCGGCACCCACATTTGAAAAGGTACTGCGCCCAATTTAAAAGCCAACCCTGCCACAATAAAAACCAAGCCCAAAATTAACACTGCATATAATTCTTTATGGGGTGCTGGGGCATTCATGAGTGCGTGACTAATGTCTGAAATATTCAAACTGGCAGTCATGCCGTAAATCATACTCATACCATAGAGCAGCATGCCTGAAGCTAAAGCGCCCAGTACAAAGTATTTCATTGCGGCCTCGGTGGCTCTGGCATTATCACGATCTAGCGCAACAAGCGCATACAAACTTAGTGACAATAACTCTAGACCAATATATAAAGTCAGCATATTCTGGCCAGAAACCATCACCATCATACCAACCATTGCAAACAGGACGAGCGCATAGAACTCACCGCGATACATATTGCGGTCAACAATATACTGCCGGCTATAAACGAAGATAAGTGAGGTGCCAAGATAAATCATGAGCTTCAGCACATCTGCTAAAGAGTCATCCACGAACATGCCATTAAAAGCATAGCCAACACTTGATGTGTGCGTGCTTGCTGTTAAATAAGCCGCAACAAACAAAGTGGCTTGCGCTAACCAGTAAATAACGATGCGGTTACTTTTGTTTAAAAATAAATCTGCCAGCAATATCAGCATCGCCATACTCAACACTACTATCTCAGGTAATGTTGTGATTAAATCGTAACGAATATTTTCCATAACTTATAGCCCTGCTGACAAACCAATGGGCAGCTTGCTTTGCGATAGATGAGAAAGAAGTTGTGTCACAGTAGCATTAGTGAGTTCAGTCAATGGTTGTGGGTAAATACCAAGTGCTAGCACCAAAATGGCTAAAATA
>JAKQTB010000068.1 GCA_029569495.1 Pseudomonadota bacterium
CCTTATAAAAAAAGGCTCGCAGGGCATCGAAAAAGGTTGTGTGCTAAATCACGTTAAAAAACTACTTTTTAACGGCAATATTAAACGGCTTAATTGCATTAGGTGGCACCACAACCTCTTTACTTTTTTTCGGTTTTTTCACTTCTTTATTACTTTTGATTTGACCTTTAGCCATCATCATTCTCCTTAAACTGGGCATTGCACAAATGCATGCACTGCTCATCATAGGCCGATGGCAAAATATAGGTGGATTATTTATTACCGCCATTTCAACGCGCACAGCGCACCTAACGCGCGCAAAAAAAGCGTATGATTGCATTAGCAATTGTGAATAAATTAAATGGAGAAACGCGCCATGACCGACGAAATCAAACAACAAAAACTCTCAGCCCACAAAAAAGCACTTGAAGAACACCACGAGTTACTTGAAAGACTGCATTTGAATCAAAATGAGCATTTAGATGAAGCCAAAGCCTCACTTGAAAGGCTGACGCTCACGCTTGAAGAATATCTTAAAATATTTGGTCTGCCATAATCCCAGATTTTCCATTAGCCGATTTTGCATCTACTTGAATGTCAACTTGCTCATTTTGCGTCTTTTTTGTGCATATTTTCTGTCAATAGAACGACTATTGCCCATAAAATCTGCACAAAAATCCATCAAACTGTGCGGCGTTGCCACTTCAAGTCCTAATGGAAAATCTGGGATAATTTTCAAACTGACACCGCACAAAAAATAACGCCGCATTGCGCGGCGTTATATTTCGGCTTATGGGCTGCCGAATAATCCAGCAATGAAGCTGGCGGGGTAAAACCTACAGATTGTAACTCACCAAAGTGTCGATATAAGCGCTCCTATTCAGGTTAACTTCTTTTCAAATCTGTGATTAAAAACCACAGTTCATTTATACACCCAATTTTTTTAGATTACAACCAAAAAAAGTGACTTTGTGCATCACTTTGCCATTTGTTTGATAAATGACAAATTGCACTAAATTTTGACAATTTTTTCATCCATTGCGCAACAGGCAAAACCCATCAATTGAATCAATCACCTTAACTGCGGCGTGTAACGCAATGAAAAGCCGACTGCATCACGCTGCGGCAGAAAATTTAAAAACGCTTCAAACAAATATGCTTTGTTGGCCTGATTTTTGCTGATTGATTAAGTAGCAATAGGCTTTTCAACAACGAGCAAAAGTTAAGGAGCGCACCATGACAAAATACCAAATTATCAACGAGCAAAATAAACCAGTGCTGGAATTTGATGACCTGCAAGACGCCGCCATTGAGGCCGAAAAATTAAACCACTGGGAAGAAGATCACTACTTTTACGTGGCCGAAATTGAGCGTGAAGACCGCTAAAAAACACGCATTTTAAAGCCAACAAACGCCCGAGAAAATTTTATGCCTCTGAGAGCCTTTATTACCACAGGCATGAGTACTGCTAATCATGCAAGCATGAAGCATTACTAATTATAAGGCTCACAGGGCATCGAAAAAGGTTGTGGGTAAAATGCGCTGTTTTGCTTGTGTGGTTAATCGACTTCATCTGAAGTATTGAGTTCTAAATGCGCCACCACCGGCTCTGGCTCATAACCCGCTTTTTCTAAATCAATGCGGTACTGACAGCTAGGCAAATGCCCCTCAAGCGCACCGTTGATTTTGGTGGTTTCTTCCTTACACAACGCGCAACGGTAACGGTGCGTATGCCCCTCAAAACGCTCTTGCGGGTAATCAATATAAAATAGTTTTTTCATGACAGGCTCCCGAGGTGGTTTAAGCCATCGTACACCTAGCGGGTTGGGGAGGCAATAAGGGTTTAGCGTGGTGGCGAATGTAGCAGTTGTATTCGGCGCATTACACTTCGTTAATGCGCCCTTGCTGATGGCGAAAAATAAGAATATTGCGCCTGTACGGAACATGACAGTTTTTTTATTGTCAATCTTATCTAGAATAAAAAATTGTTGCTGGCGTTAGCTGGTGTGCTTGCTTTGCGTGCAATTGCTGTACATTGCTAGCCTGTATAGGTCACTTTTGGCGCAATAGATTTACGGCGGAAGGCTGGCTGTGAGCTACATTGGTAGCTTCAAGCCTATTGTTCCTAGATGAGATGCGTAAGCTTGCCGTTAAATTATTCCATTTAATGACTAAAGAGCGCCCCTAAAAGCGTAAAGGATAAGACTTAATATATGAACCACAATCAACAAAAAGCCATTCTAACCATTGCTTTATTTGCGGCCTTTGCAGATGGCAAAAAAGATGACCGTGAACGTGAGCAAATTCGTCAGTTAGCTGAAACACTAGGTAGCGACACAGACACCCAAGATATTGCCAAGCTATATCAGGACGTATTGCTCAAACGTGTAAGTGTGGATAGCGCGACCATATTACTTGATGACCAGAGCCATCGCCAACTTGCCTATGAAATGGCCGTTTGCGTGTGTGATGCAGATGGTATACAAACAGCGACTGAACGACGATTTTTAGATGACCTGAAAGTAGCGCTTGGGCTAAGTGCAGAGCAAATAGAACTAGTGGAGCATGAGGCAGGTGAGCTTGCCAGTTTGGTTGATAATCCGGCGTTTCCCGCGACAGTTGTTACGCTGTCATCCCAAGAAAAAGCCTCAAGTGAGCCTGTTATTGCCGCCGTTGCAAATGTTTCAGAAGCTGAACTTGAGAAAATGATTCTAAATTATTCAATTCTGAATGGTGCTTTGGAATTATTGCCCCAGTCCTGGGCATCCATGGCGATTATTCCCATGCAGATTAAAATGGTGTATCGCATAGGCAAATCGCACGGCATCGAGCTCGACACGGGCCACATTAAAGAATTTATTACCGCAGCTGGCGTTGGTCTCACCTCACAGTATCTTGAGCAGTTCGGTCGTAAACTATTGGGTGGACTATTAGGGAAAATGGCGGGTAAAACTGTGGGTAAGATTGGCAGCGCCGCAACCGGCGTTGCATTCTCCTTTGCAACCACCTATGCGCTTGGACAAGTTGCCAAACGCTACTATGCAGGTGGGCGTGTGATGAATAGCAACATTTTACGCGACACATTTCAAAACCTACTTGGCCCTGCAAAGCAATTGCAAACACAATACCTACCACAAATTCAGCAGAAAGCTAGCACGCTGGATGTGACACAGGTCATGTCTATGGTGCGTGGCGCGTAAAATAGGCAAGTGAAAAAGTTGTTGTGGCGGTATAGGATGAGTGTTGATTATCTATGCCGCTACAACCGCCCTGTGTAAAATTATTTAGCCTCCTTACCCGCACTTACTCTCACCACAATTCAAGCAAGTCAAACAACCATCCATAATAATCGCGGCTTTGGTGTTGCATTTTTTGCATAGTTGCGCGCCTTTTGGAAAGCCTTCGTCGTTGGCTTCTTCACCTGATTTTGCGTGTTTTTCTAGGTATTCAGCTTTTTTTTCAGCCACCAATTTTTGCTGGTGTTCATCTAAGCCCGGTTTTTTGAGCATGCCGATTTCTTGCAGGTGTTGCTCTACCACTTCGCCAATTTCTGCCACTAAACTCGGCACAAATTTGCCGCCTTTTTTAAAGTAGCCGCCACTTGGTTCAAACACGCTTTTGAGTTCTTCCACCAAAAAGGTCACGTCGCCGCCTTTGCGAAACACCGCTGACATCACGCGGGTGAGCGCAACAATCCACTGAAAGTGCTCCATGTTTTTTGAGTTGATGAAAATCTCAAACGGGCGGCGGTGCTCTTGGGCGGTGCCTTCGTTCATCACCACGTCGTTAATGGTGATGTAGAGCGCGTGTTCAGTGACAGGCGTTTTGATTTTGTAAGTGTTGCCCACCAGTTTATCTGGGCGGCTGAGCGGCTCGCCTAGCTGAATCACCTTGGCGTTGTCTTCTTGTATTTTGGCTTCAAGCGCTTTGGCTTTGTCTTCTTCAGTGACTAGGTTGTAACTTACAATTTTTTTATCTATTTTAATGGTCATGTTGTTTTCTCCAGATACGGCTATTCATTAAAACTTGCCGTAGTAGCCTTCTTTTAAGGCATCGTATAGGTTTGCGGCTGAGTGAATTTCGCCATCGTATTCAATTTCATCGTTACCTTTGGCTTCAATTTCAGTGCCGTCATCCAACGTAAATTTGTAGGTGGTGTTTTCTAAGTCTTTTTCTGTTACCAACACGCCTTGGAATGCTTCAGGGTTAAATCTGAACGTGGTGCAACCTTTCAGGCCTTTATCGTAAGCGTAGAGATAGATGTTTTTAAAGTCTTCAAAGTCGTAATCAGTGGGTACGTTAATGGTTTTTGAAATTGAGCTATCAATCCATTTTTGTGACGCGGCTTGAATATCCACATGCGCTTTGGCCATAATGGTGGATGAATCTAAGAAATAATCAGGTAGTTTCTCATCTGCTTTATCTGAAAACGGCATGGCTTTTGGGTTAATCAATTCACGGTAAGCCAGCAGTTCATAAGAAAATACATCGACTTTTTCTTTAGATTTTTTGCCTTCACGAATCACGTTACGTGCATAGTGGTGCGCGAAAGATGGCTCAATGCCGTTGCTGGCGTTATTGGCCAAGCTCAATGAAATCGTGCCTGTTGGCGCAATTGAGCTATGGTGCGTAAAGCGTACGCCTTTGGTGGCAATTTGGTTACGCAAACCTTCAGGGAACTGCTGCATATAGCGGCTGTATTTGCCGAGCAATACTTTACCCGCAATTTTTTGGCCCACTTTAATGCCATCGGCCGCCATTTCTGGGCGTTTTGCCAACATGTCAGCAGTCACTTCAAATTTTTCTTCCATAATCGGTGCTGGGCCTTTTTCTTCAGCCAGTTGCACACCAACATTCCAACCTTCTTCTGCCATTACGCGGGTGACTTCTTCAGTGAATTTAATGGATTCTTCTTCACCGTATTTCATTTTCATCATGGTGAGGGCTGAGCCTAAGCCTAAATAGCCCATGCCGTGGCGGCGTTTACGCATAATTTCGTCACGTTGTTGTTGCAATGGCAAGCCGTTGATTTCAACCACGTTATCAAGCATGCGGGTGAAAATGCCAACTACTTCGCGGTATTCTTTCCAGTCAAAATACGCTTCGTCAGTGAATGGTTTTTTCACGAACATGGTTAAATTAACTGAACCTAACAAACAAGCGCCATAGGGTGGCAATGGTTGCTC
The DNA here is from genome assembly GCA_029569495.1 of Pseudomonadota bacterium. Lineage (GTDB taxonomy): Bacteria > Pseudomonadota > Gammaproteobacteria > Burkholderiales > Methylophilaceae > Methylotenera. Next base: position 5,166 of record JAKQTB010000068.1, read on the forward strand.
GCCACAAGGGTTGGTAGCGCGGATGTTTTCGCAGAACCAGTTGTTGTTCATTTCATTAACGCGGTCAATCAAAATAAAACCTGGCTCAGCAAAGTCGTACGTGCTGCTCATAATCACGTCCCATAAACGGCGCGCTTTAATGGTTTTGTACACGCGGCAAGCCACTTTGCCAGCATCTACGCCATCTAATCTGGTGAGGTATTTGCCTTTTACCGGCCACTCGCGCCAAACCACTTGGGCAACATCATTGGTATTTAAGCCATCAATAATGGCTTCTTTTTCTGTCACGGGGAACGCCAGTTTCCATTCTGCATCGGCTTTTACCGCTTCCATAAACTCTTTGGTAATCAAACAGCTTAAATTGAATTGGCGCAAACGGCCATTTTCACGTTTAGCTTTAATAAAGTCTGTGACGTCTGGGTGGCTAATATCAAACGTTGCCATTTGTGCGCCACGGCGGCCGCCCGCTGATGACACTGTAAAACACATTTTGTCGTAAATATCCATAAAAGATAGTGGGCCACTGGTATAAGCACCCGCACCCGCAACAAACGCGCCTTTTGGACGTAGCGTAGAGAACTCATAGCCAATACCACAGCCCGCTTTAAGCGTTAGGCCTGCTTCATGCACTTTATTTAAAATATTGTCCATGCTGTCTTCAACCACGCCAGATACTGTGCAATTGATGGTAGACGTGGCTGGCTTGTGCTCTAACGCACCTGCGTTAGATGTAATGCGCCCAGCGGGAATTGCGCCATGACGCAATGCCCATAAAAATTTGGTATGCCATTCATGGCGTTTGTCTTCAGTGGTTTCTACATCGGCTAAAGCGCGTGCTACACGGCTGTACGAGTCATCCATGTTTTGATCAACATATTCACCAGTTTTTGTTTTTAGGCGATATTTTTTATCCCAAATGTCTAACGACACGGGCTGAATTGGAATTTCTTTTTCAGCGCCCGCTTGTGATTGGGTTGCTGATTCAACTGCTTTTAGCATGGATACCTCTCCTGGACTTTAAGCTTAGCGCGCTAACTTTTTGTTAATTCTTCGCTAAGCCCGTGATTTTATTTAATAAACTATTATTTTAGTGAAAAATAGGATGCTTAAACACAACATGTTGTGTCTTGAGCAGCAATTTAAGCCTTTATTTTGTGTACGTCAACTATAATTTTCATGCATTTTTTGCAGTAATTTTTGTGATTTTGAAGCAATTTAAAGCCTGTATTTGCATTGAAGTAAGGTGAGTAATCACTTACATCAAACACAATTATTTAATTTTTACAAAAATAAATTCTACGCAAAAGTTGCTGATTTTCGACTTACTTGATGCAGTTAAAAACAACCGTTACCGTTTTATGAGAAAATGCCTTATGAATCGCTTTTTCTATTCCATCTTGCTTTATTTGGTGTTGCCGTTTGTGCCGCTTAAATTACTTTTGAGGGGCATTAAGCAGCCAGAATATCGCCAGCATTGGCGCGAGCGTTTTGGCTTTTATCAATCTATACGCAGCAAACCTGTTATTTGGTTGCATTGTGTGTCGGTAGGTGAAACCCGCGCAGCGGCACCTTTGGTGCATGCGCTACTGAATCAATATCCACACCATCAAATTTTATTGACCCACACCACGCCCACTGGCCGCGCCACCAGCGAGCAATTATTTGGCGATAAAGTACAAAGAGTATATTTACCTTATGACCTGCCCTTTGCTGTAAAGCGCTTTTTAAGATACTTTAACCCCGTGGTTGGGGTGTTAATGGAAACTGAACTTTGGTTTAATTTAATTGCGGGTTGTAAGCAGCAAAATATTCCCTTGTTATTGGTCAATGCGAGGCTCTCAGAAAAATCCGCACAAGGTTACTCAAAACTAGGCCATTTAGTGAATACTGGATTGCAAAGCCTGTCAGCAATTGCAGCACAAACTGAGCAAGATGCAGCGCGCCTAACTGCGCTTGGCGCAAATAATGTGCAGGTAGCTGGCAATTTAAAATTTGATGTTATACCGCCCGCAGATGTGCAGCAACAAGGCTGGCAGATGCGAAATTTATGGGGTGAAAATCGCCCGGTATTTTTAGCCGCCAGCACACGTGAGGGTGAAGAGGCCATCATTATAGAAGCCATTACAGCCGCTAAAATGCCAAATTTGCTGACCGTGATTGTACCGCGCCACCCACAACGGTTTAATGAAGTTGAAGCCTTAATGCAGCAGTGTGGATTACGTTATCAAAAACGCTCCACACTTAAACAAACGGCGGATGATGAAACGCAATGGGTGCTTGGCGACAGCATGGGCGAATTATTTACCTACTATGCAAGTGCAGATATTTGCTTGGTAGGTGGCAGCCTGTTGCCCTTTGGCGGGCAAAACTTAATTGAAGCGATGCGAATGGGTAAGCCGGTATTGATTGGTGAGCATACCTATAACTTTAAAGAAGTGTCAGCGCTTGCCGTGGCGCAATGTGCGGCATGGCGGGTGGCTGATGCGCAGTCACTCACAAAAGCGATTCAATCGCTAGTAGCAACACCGCATCAGCAAGCCGAAATGGGTGCAAAAGGCCTTGCTTTATGTCAAGCGTCACAGGGCGCTACTGCGCGAACGTTAAAGTTGATTCAAGAATATATACGCGTAGCTTAATTTATTGGCGAATATAAAGCTCTGTCACATACATCAACTCACAAGCGCCATTGCCAGTATCTTCTCGGCTAAGAGAACTTCGCCAATGCCATCCATCGGCACGTTTCGCCTCAACCAACAGCCCTTTGATTTTGACTAACTGCCCCTGCCGAACCTTGGATAACTGGCGTTTAACGCTGTCGTTAGCAGGGATAATGTGCATGTTGGCAGAGTGAATTTCAATTTGCCGTTGCGGAATTGGAAACGAATCTACACGCCAATAATAAAAACGATTACCTTGAGAAATATTAATCTTTTTGAGTATGGCCTCGTCAGACATCGGACCCCAACCAACTGCCAAATCTGTGGGGGATAATTCAGCCTCCGTACCAAACGTATAATCTTCTCTCGAAAGCACTCTTGCTTCAATCTCATAGTGTTCAAGCGGCGTGAGTGAAAAGCCGTTCATTTGTATATCTGCTTGGCGGGCTGTGTTTTGGCTTGGAGTATTTGGCGCAATGACACCGGGACCATGGATGACGGCACGTTGTTGAAAATGATGAAAAGCCCCAAAACCAATTACGCCGATGAAAAGGAGTACTTTCCAATTCATACCGATTAGCTTTAACGTATTAATTGACTAATGGCTTTGAAGTGCTCACCCGAAGCAACGTCTAGCCACTCAAATACCACTGATTCGGTGTTGGTGATGATGCAACCTGCATCGCGCAATCTGGCAATGGCATTGGCTTTATTTGCGGCGTTTCTTGAAATTACCGCATCTTCCACTACAAACACTTGCTTACCTGCGCGTAGCATATCAAGCGCGGTTTGCAATACGCAAATATGCGTCTCCATGCCGGCGAGTACCATCTGTGGCCGATCAGCCGTCAGCTGGCGGCTAAACCTGGCTTCTGCCATGCAAGAAAAACATAATTTATCTACTGGCTTGATGTTGGGCAAGAATGCAGAAAGTTCTGCAATGGTATTACCTAAACCTTTAGGGTATTGCTCAGTCACTAGCGTTGGCACCGTTAGTAATGTCGCTGCCTGCGCCAAAATAGCGGCATTTTTTGTAACTGACTGCATCGCCTCTAGCGGCATTGCAGTTGCAAGCCGCGCTTGCATATCCACAATAACAAGCTGGCTAAATGTTGATTTTGCAGTCAGTAGGTTGTGCATTATTATTGAGTATTATTGAGTACTAATTGCTGGTTAATATCAGCTAAATCTGCTTCAGTGACGATGCCAGAGGCTGTTTTCAGGCGAATGATATTCACGAGGTAGTTGTAGCGCGCCTGTAATAAATCGCGCTTGGCGCTAAAGAGTTGTTGCTGAGCATTGAGTACATCAACGCTCGTCCGCACCCCAACTTCATACCCCAGTTGTGTTGAATCTACCTGACTTTGGCTACTAATCAAGGCCTGTTCTAACGCTTTTATTTGTGCAATCGAGGTGCTTAAATTTAAATAGGCGCGCTGTGTATCCAGTTCCGTTTGACGCCGGGCAATTTCAACATCATCTAGCGCCTTTTGCTTATTGATGACCGCCTGCCTTACTTTAGAGCTTGTGGCACCACCTTGGTATAACGGGATTTGTAATTGCAAACCAATTGCGCCGGTTTTCAGTTCATTTCCAGTACCAAAAACAGAAGGACTTCCGTTGGCGTAGTTGTCAGTATAACTCGCTACTGCATCCAGCGTAGGCAGGTGGCCCGCCTTTGAGCGTTCAATTTCTTGCTCAGATAGTTTAACGGCATCTTGCTGAATCTGAATATTTAAATTATTTTCTGTCGCAACTTCCAGCCATTTTTCCATATTTTGGTCTAACTGGCTGGGTTTAATATCGGTTTTTACGGTTGCCAATTTTTGCGGTAATTCGCCCGTAATATTTTGTATCGCATGTTTGGCGATTTGATGTTCATTGATTGCGGCAATCTCTTGCGCAACAATTAAATCATAGCGGGCTTGCGCCTCATTGACATCGGTGATGGTGGCAGTGCCGACCTCAAAATTGGCTTTAGCTTGGTCTAGCTGGCTTTGAATTGCAGCTTTTTGTGCAATGATTAAATCAATTTTATCCTGTGCAATCAGCACCTCAAAATAGGCTTGTGTCGTGCGTAGTATTAGCGCTTGTTGACTTAGATGTAGCTGCTTATCGGCAAGACTTACCTGGGTTTTACTTTGCTCAATTTGCACCAAATTTTGTTTACGATAAATTGGCTGGCGCGCATCCACACCATATTTATAAGTCTCAAACTTGGAGCGCCCATCCGGTAGATTTGAGTCAAGATAGCGAATATCAGTGGATAAGGCATTGGCTTCAGCATTAAAGTTGACGGTTGGGCGGTAAAGCGCTTTACCTTGCTCGATAATTTCTTGGGCGGCCTGATTAGCACTTAATGCAGACGCCAATGTTGCATCGTGTGTTAAAGCCTGGTGATAAATAGCTAACAGTGACTGCTCTGTACCTTGATTCGCAGAGCTTGCCACTGCATTTTCAGCGGCAAACACACCATAAGGTGCTGTGATGCTGGCAAAGGCTAGTGAAATTGCAATTGTCAGGTGTTTTAATTTGTACATAGGATTAATTCGAATTAAAACTCAAATTTAGAAGGTTGCGGTGCATTAATCAGCGGTGGCAAGCACGTTTCAAATAACGTTTCGTGATGAGCCGCACCTTCTGCAGCGCGTTGTGTGAGTGTGGCTTGCATAATTGGCAACTCGCCAACCACCGCAAACATGCGCCCGCCAACATTAAGCATTTTTTCAGCTTCAACAGGGTATACGTGCAAAGAACCCGTAAACACAATGACATCATAGGGTGCTGCAGCCGAATAACCGGTCGCTGCATCAGCCACCACTAAAGTCACATTATCAATACCCTGCTGCTTTAGCCGCTTACCTGCAATTTCTGAGAGGTCCGGAAAAATATCAACCGAAACGACATACTGCGCTTGCTTTGCAAATAACGCTGTTAAATATCCGCTACCTGTACCAATCAATAATACTTTATCTGTTTTTTTAACGTTTAATGATTGCAGAATGCGTGCTTCAAGCTTTGGCGATAACATGCTTTGCTCATGCCCAATAGGCAGCTCAATATCCGCAAAGGCTAAACCGCGCTGCGCCTCTGCAACAAAGTTTTCACGCGGGACAACATCTAAAAGCGCCAGTACCGCCGGGTCTAACACCTCCCAAGTGCGGATTTGCTGTTCTATCATGTTGAAACGTGCAATATTGCTGGGCATACTTAATCTTTCAGTTTTAAGGTGTTGATGGTGCATGGTCGATGATGTCATATTAGCTCTTCTTGAATCTCTATTACGTCTGAAATGATTATAACTTAACTGGTTATTGAATCCGGTATTTTTACTTTAAACCACGCAGCGTATAAAGCAGGTAGAAATAGCACCGTCAAAATGGTTGCTATCGCTAACCCACCCATAATCGCCACAGCCATTGGCCCAAAAAACACACTGCGTGTAAGCGGTATCATGGCTAAAATGGCTGCAGCGGCAGTCAGCACTATCGGCCTAAAGCGCCGAATGGTTGATTCCACCACCGCTTGCCAAGGCGGCAAGCCTGAAGCTTTGTCTTGGTCAATTTGATCCACCAAGATGACTGAATTTCGCATAATCATGCCAGACAGCGCAATCGTTCCCAACATGGCGACAAAGCCAAAAGGTTTGTTAAACAGTAGCAAGGCAACTGTCACGCCAATTAAACCCAGCGGCGCCGTGAGCAACACCAAGAAGACTCGCGAAAAACTTTTAAGTTGCAAAATGAGCAAGGTGAGCACTGCCACTAAAAACAGCGGAAACCCTTTTGCGACCGACGCGCCACCTTTAGCTGATTCTTCGACTGCACCACCCGTTTCGATAGAAATACCAAGCGGTAAGTTGGCAGTGATTTCGCCTAATTTTTCTTCAATTTGCGCTGAAACGACGGGGGCTTGCATATCACCACGCAGATTTGCGCGCACAGTAATGGATGGCACGCGGTTACGCCGCCAAATCACGCCTTCTTCAAATTCAGACGATATAGTCGCAATTTGAGACAGCGGTACGCTCGTGCCGTTTTGCGTATTAATCATTAAATTTGGTAGGCGCGATAATTTGGTACGCTCAATCTCAGCCCCTCGTGCGACTAAGTCAATACGTTCATTGCCCTCTCTGAATTCGGTGATGTACAACTCGCTCATCGCACCATTAAGCATATTGGCAATATCAACTGAGCTAACACCCAGTAGCCGCGCTTTTGATTGATCAATGGAGACTTTCATGACCTTGCTCGGCTCTTCCCAGCCTAATTGTACGTTGGCTAAATGAGGGTTTGCGCGCATGATGCCTGCAATTTTGTGGGAGATTTCTCTAATTTTAGGGATATCGCTACCGCCCACTCTAAATTGAACAGGAAATCCAACCGGCGGGCCGTTTTCTAACCGCATGACGGATGCGCGTAGGTTTGGAAAGTCATTTTCAAATAAATGCAGCAAGTCTGTGCGTAGCGCTTCACGCGTCTTTAAGTCTTTGCTTAAAATCACAAACTGCGCAAAGCCGCGATGTGCAAGTTGAATGTCCATGGGCAGATAGTAGCGCGGACTGCCAGTACCAATATAAGCCACGTAATTATCAATGCCTTGGTTTTCTGAGCCTGGGTGAAGTTTCTGCCAGTTTTTTAGCCATAACTCCAGTTTTTTGACCTCTTGATTTGTCGCATGGTAAGACGCACCCTCTGTGAGGCGCAAATCTACCACCAGCTCTAGGCGTGTTGAGTCAGGGAAAAATTGCTGCTGTACTTTACTAAAGCCCATCACTGAGAGTACAAACATCGCCGCTGTAATCAAAATCACGGTTTTACGATAGCGCACGCAATTGGTCACGAGTTTTCGAAATGTACGATAAAAAGCCGTGTTATAAATATCGTGATGATGAGTTTCAGTGGTCTCACGCTCGGCTATATTTGCTTCTTTTAACCCAAGTTTACGTTTAAACCAGCGGGTCAATTTTAAAGGCTGTGGTTTTTTTGAATAATCAGGTAGCAGGTGATAACCTAAATAAGGCACAAAAATCACCGCAGCAAACCAAGAGATGATTAACGCAATCGCAGAAACCTGAAAGATAGAGCGTGTATATTCCCCAGTAGAGGAGACGGCGGTGGCAATGGGTAAAAACCCTGCAACGGTAACCAGTGTACCAGTGAGCATGGGCATGGCGGTTGAGGTGTAGGCGTACGAGGCCGCTTTGGCTCTATCCCAACCCTGCTCCATTTTAGATGACATCATTTCAACGGCAATAATGGCGTCATCCACTAGCAGACCGAGTGCTAAGATAAGTGCGCCTAAAGAAATTTTATGCAGGCCAATATTAAGCCAGTGCATGCCTAAAAACGTTGCGGCCAGTACCACGGGAATCACCACCGCGACCACCACACCCGTGCGCAACCCAAGTGAGAGTAGACTTACGCCCAGCACAATCACTAACGCTTCTACCAGTGCCTTGACGAAGTCATTGACTGAATTGGCGACAATTTTGGGTTGTGAAGTGACTGTATTTAGGCTCAACCCAACTGGCAGATTCTGCTGAATTTTGGCAAGTTTTTCGGCTAAATGTTGACCAAGCGCAATGACATCCCCGCCTTCGCGCATGCTTACACCCAGCAATAACGTTTCTTGCCCTTCGTAGCGAACGGTGTCGTGCGGTGGGTCTTCATAACCGCGATAAACGCGGGCGACATCAGCCAGTCTAAAATCTTGATTATTTGCGCGCAATCGAATTTCACGCAGGTCTTCTAAGGTGTTATATCTACCCGAAACATCAATCCTGATGCGCTCTTGGGGCGAATCAAATGTACCGCCACGTACAATTGCATTTTGTGTTTGTAAAATGTTAATCAGTTCTGTGGTGCTGATACCCAAGGTTGAAAGTTTAGCGTTAGAAATTTCTAAAAAAATGCGCTGTTTTCGCTCACCAAAAAACTCTACTTTAGCAACATCGGGCGTTTTAAGCAGTTCAGCGCGAATGGTTTCAGCCTGTTTTTTAAGGGCAAAATTGTCAAAACCATCGCCTGTGAGTGCATACATGCTGCCGTAAACATCACTAAACTCATCATTAAAAGTAAGGCTTTCAATGTTGTGCGGCAAGGTGTGACGAATATCCGTGATTTTTTTGCGTACCTGGTACCAAATATCAGGGATTGCTTCCGAGAACGTGCTGTCTTTAATGACGATAAAAATGAGCGATTCACCGGGGCGAGAATAACTGCTGGAATAATCTAAATTGGGCACTTCTTGCAGCTTCTTTTCAAGCTTATCGGTAATTTGCTGCTCAACCTCAACTGCACTTGCTCCAGGCCAAGTGGTGCGCACCAGCATCACCTTAAAGGCAAAGGGCGGGTCTTCCGATTGGCCTAATTTACTATAAGACAGCATGCCAGAAATCGTCAGCATCAGCATGACATACAGCACCAGCACTTGGTTTTTAAGCGCCCATTCTGATAAATTAAAACGCGATTTTGCGGGTGTTTCGCTAGCTTCAGTCATATCGTTATTGATCACAATGCCGCCTCAACTTTTGGCTTAACTTGCTGCCCTTTCGTTAAGGTGTGCACGCCGGCAATGGCAATCATATCACCTGTCTGCAAACCGCTTGAAATCACAATACCGGCTTCTGAATAAGCCCCTGCAGTCACCGCTCTAGGTTGCACAATGCCCTCTTGGCTAATAACCCATACGCTGGTTTTACCCTCAATTTGCGTGAGTGCGGTGGATGGAATAATGATTTCATCTGGTTGTGATTCACCAAAATTTACCCCTGCTGTCATGCCAAGTTTTACTGCTTCATCTGCATTGGCAATGGTGACGCGTACATCAAAGGCTCTGGTGGCAGAATTTGCCGCTGGGGCGATTTCTCGAACTTTTCCTTGATAGGTTTTGCTTTGTGCGGCCCAAAGTTTTACAGCAACCGCATCCCCCACTTTGAGTTGCGTCATGCGTGACTCTGGCACGGCGACTAGCACTTCAATTTGTTTGGTATCGACGATTTGCGCAATGGTACTGCCCGCCTCTACCACCTGGCCAGGTTCTGCGTGGATTTTTGTGACAACGCCATCGCGGTCAGCCACTAAAGCAGTATAGCGTGATTGGTTACTTGAAACCGCGGCTTGCGCTTTTACTTGCTGCAAGCGCGCAGCTGAAGTTTTAAGTTCAGCTTCACGAATCTCCAGCGCTGATTGAGAAATGAATTTTTTATTAAATAGCAAACGCTGGCGCTCAACTTCGGCTTTCGCGAGCGCGTGGTTGGCTTCGGCGGCGAGCACATCGGCATTGGCGGCCTGATTGCTCAGGTTGGTGTCGGACGCATCTAGGCGCGCCAACACTTGGCCTTTTTTGACCACACTGCCAACCTCTACATTGCGCTCAATAATTTTGCCATTAATTCTAAAGCCAAGGTTGGTTTCATAACGTGACTTTACTTCGCCCACCAGCACCATGCTGCTATTGGCGGCACTGCTACCAACGATGGTGACTAATGCGGGGCGAGGCGGTAGCGGCGGCTCTGCGGGGCGCTCACACGCTAGCAGCAGGCTGCTGAGCGCCATGATTATGCTTGATTTTGTTGGATTCATTTTTATTCTCTTTTTTTTACAAAATTTTTAATTTGATTTTAAAAGGCCGCTAATCAGCACCGACTGCATCATTTGCAGACGTGATGCAATATTGCGCCAATTCACCCAGGTATCTGCGGCCATGGTGATTTCTAGGGCGCAAACACCGTGCATACCGGCCCAAATAGTTTGCGCAATCAGGTCTGCATCTTGTAGCGCTGGCTTAAATAACCCGGCTTTAAATACATCATTCACCACCAGTTGCAGCTGAAAATAAGCATCTTGCTCAGGGTGATTCTGCTCTAACGCCAAATCATTTGGGTGGCGCGGCAAATGTTTAGTCATAAACATCAGGCGATAATGATTGGGGTGCGATAACGCAAACTCTGCGTAACCACGTCCAAGCATCATGAGGCGCTCAACGGGGTCGGCAATCTCAAAAATATTCTTTTGCGAAGTGGCAAGTGCTAAAAAGTCTGTTTCACAGATGGCGCGTAACACAGATTCTTTATCGGCAAAATGCAGATAAATACTGGTGGCAGAATAACCGATGCGCTTGGCAATTTCACGCATCGTGACTGCTTCGACGCCTTTTGACACAAACAAATCGCGCGCAGCATCAATAATTAAGGTGCGTAATTGTTGGCGCTGGGCTTCAGTTTTTGGTTTAGGTGGCATGGCAATTTTGTATCAAAAATAATGCTTAAATATTTGGTTGTTTTACATCAACCTTTTTCGATGCTCTGCAAGCCTTATAAACAAGGGCTCGCAGAGCATAAAATTTTTCTCGGGGCTTTTTCATCTATTTTACCGATATTTTTAGGCAGGTTTAAATGTCATCCAATATAAGTTAATTAAAGGCAACAGCACAGCAATTGCGCCATAAATATTCCAGCGTGTACAGAGTTTCCAGTAGGTTTCCGGAATCACATTGGTTTGAGAAAATTCACGTGCCATTTTGGCCTGTTTAACTTGGGTTGGAATGAGCACAACCAGCCAAATAATGCCTGATAACACAAACATCCATAGGCCTTGCGATAACCATTTTGCTGAAAAACTCATTTGGTGTATTCCAACATTAGCAAAACCCGCTAACAATAAAATGGCGGCACCGCCTGCGGTAAATACATAATCAGTCAGTGTGACTTGCCGCTGGGCAAAAGCAATAACCTGTGCGTTCTTGGTGTTATCAGCCATCACTTTCCACCAGCCGGTGATGATGATGTTTCCCAAAAATAAAACTACTCCAAGTATGTGGATTGTTTTGAGCCATAAGTAGGTGTCATTCATTATTCGTCCCTATCTATTATCCTTCAATCGGCTTAGCGCTGGCTTCAGCAGTGCCAAATTGTTGTGAGACATCTTCAAGTAAATCACCAAATGCGCGCGTGTCATCAATCGTGATAATGTCAACAGCTTTGCCCCATTGCAACTTCATCATTTGTAAGGCAATATTTTGGTATGTTTTTCCATCGGGGCGCTGCCATGATACGTGCAATTTCACTACGACTGTCGTGTTCCATGGCCAACCGCTGACGATGATGTTAGCGGGGATAAATTGAAAATCAGGCAGGATGCGTAAAAATCGTTGAAACCATAGTGCAATCAGTTTACGGTTGTATCTCTGCCCGCCCAGCGCATGGTTGCCAATAAAGTGATAATGACAATCTTCTGCCATCAAGTTATAGGCCGAGAGATAATTACCCGCGCTTAATTGACGAAAACTATCACGCACGAGCTTTTTGACAATCATGTGATACATAACATACTTAAATATTTATTATTAACAGCGTTATATTAACAATGTTAACTAAAGGATGTCAAGCTCAATTTATCGAGTTTTGGTTACCTTCCTTATTAAGATTATTTAAGCTGATATTGCTCTAATTTATACCAGAGTGAGCGTTCGCTAATTTCTAGTAATTTTGCCGCTTTGCTTTTATTGCCTTTGCATGCGGCAATCGCGTCCACAATCAACTGGCGTTCAATTTGTGCGATTGTTTGGGGAATAGAAAACCCTTGTGTTGCCATTTGCATTACTGGAGAAGCATTTGAGTTTGCGGATTCAGCGCCTAGGCTGGCTGAAGGCTGAATGTCAGAAAGTGGCGCGCTTGATACAAGGTCTGCGGGTAGATGTTGCGAGGTAATGGGTTTGCCGCCCGCTAAAATTGCGGCTCGTTCTAATACATTTTGCAGTTCGCGCACATTACCGGGCCAAGTGTAGGCATTTAGTTTTTGTAGGGCTTCATCGCTTAGCTGTGCGGCCTTTTTAGCGAGATAATCTTGGGTAATCAGGCCAATGTCATCACCGCGCTCACGCAGCGCGGGGATTTGCAGTTGAAATACATTCAGGCGGTAATACAAATCTTCGCGTAGCTTACCTTCTTTAACGGCTTGAAGTGGGTCGCGGTTGGTAGCGGCAATCACGCGAATATCTAATGTAATCTGGCGGTTGCCACCTAATTTTTCAATCACGCCTTCTTGCAGGGCGCGCAAAAGCTTGGCTTGCAGATTGATGGGCATTTCGGTGATTTCATCTAAAAAAATGGTGCCGCCTTCAGCGAGTTCAAACTTACCCATGCGGTCTTTCACGGCCCCCGTAAACGCGCCTTTTTCATAGCCAAACAATTCAGATTCCAGCATTTCTGCAGGGATTGCCGCGCAATTAACCGCCACAAATAATGCATTTTTTCTGTCAGAATGCTGGTGAATTGCTTTGGCCACCAACTCTTTACCAGTACCCGTTTCACCCGTAATCAGCACAGTGGCTTTTTCAGGCGCAACTTGGCGTATCAATTGTTTTAGCGCCATCATGGGGGCACTTAGGCCTACTAAACCGTCATTTTCAGTATTCGTGTTGCTTTTTAAATAAGTATTTTCTAAATTAAGCCGTTTAACTGAAAGCGCTTTAGCAATGGCAATTTCTAGGGTTTCTAAATCAAATGGGCGCAGAATATAATCGCTTGCACCTAGTTTCATGGCTTCGACCGCCGTTTTAATTTCACCTTGCGCCGTCACCATGATGAAAGGCAGGGTTTCATTTTCAAGGCGGATGTTTTTGAGAAGTTCCAGCCCGTTCATGCTGGGCATGTGTAAATCACTAACGACTAAATCAATGGTCTGATTTCTAATCATCTGCAAAGCCTCTTTGCCGTCAGCTGCCACAACCGGTTGATACCCAGCCTGACGCAGGCTAATTTCAAGCAAACGGCGCATGCTTGGCTCATCATCCACCGCTAAAATTGTTTTTTGCTTATCCATCTTTGTGTGGTCTCAATAGTATCAAGGGGTTAATTTAGGTAAGGTGATGTTAAATTGCGCACCGCCTTGTTGGCTAGGTGAATAAGAAATTTCGCCTTGATGCGCATGCACAATATGCCGTACCACGGCTAAACCTAAGCCCACGCCACCTGCGCGCTGGGTAAAAAACGGCTCAAAAATCTGTGCCTGACTGCCCGCTGGAATGCCCGGGCCATTATCGGCAATGGTGAGCTGTATGGTGTCTTGCAAGGCTGTGATACCGACCTCCACCTTACCATGATTAGGCAACATCTGAATTGCATTGATGAGCAGGTTCATCAGCACTTGCGTCATTTGTTCGCTATCGGCTTTGATTAAATAATCTTGGTCTGCATGGCAGTCCAGCTGGACATTTTTAGTTTGCGCCTGCGCCGATAACATTGCAATGCACTTGATCGCAAGTGCAGACAAATTCACTTCCGTAAATGCAGGTAATCGTGGCCGTGCGGCATCAATCAAACTGGAGACTAAATTGTTCAGGCGCTCAGTTTCACTGATAATAAAGCCCAACACCTCGTGACCTTCTTTACTTAATTGCGGCTCGCGCTGCAATACATTGGCTGACGACCGCAATATGCCCAAAGGGGTACGCACTTCGTGGCTCATTGCGGCGGCCATTTCGCCAACCACGGCTAATTTGGCCGCACGCTCAAGATTTTTTTGTGATGCTTCTAGTTCTGAAATCATCTTCTTAAAGGCGCTAGAAAGCTCTTGCACTTCAGCAGGGCCAGAGGTTGGCAATTGGCTGGTTTGATCAAGAAAAAAGTGGCGTACAAAATGCGTGAGCTGCGATAGCGGCGCTGTCACCGCTTTGGCAATAGGCGTCACTAAAAACGTGGCAAAAACCAGTGTGGTAATAAGTAAGGCCAAAAAAACATAGCCTAAACGATGCACGGGAGCAACTGCGACTGAATGCAGTTTTTCAATTTCTACACGCCATTTTGGCGAAGTGCTGCCTGAAAAAGTACTGTTTGCATGCATGCCATGTTCAGCATGAATTTTAGCCCAATTACGCGTGCTGGCTATTGCATGATTTTGTTCGTCAAACAATGCCGCAGCGGTTGAATCTTGTACCGATTGATTAAGTTTATCCAGCACTAATTGCCAGTTAAAATAAGCAATCAAGCGCCCCTGCACTTTGCCGGCATCAGGCGAGAGAATAGCTTTGGAAATGGCTAAGCTCGCAGTTTGATGAGTTTCAATGGGGTAAACATCGATGGTTTTTTGCCCAATATTGACTTGAAACCAAACGTCAAAAGGCTGTGTTGTTAAGCCTAAATTCTTAGGCACACTGGAAGCGACAATCACATTGTTGGTATCAACCACTTCAATTTTTTGGTAAATACCGCCATAACTAATCACCAGTTCTTGCAAAAAAGTGGCTAGGCGTTTATCAATGTCGCCAATTTGAATGTCTTGCATAATTGCAAGCTCACTCCACGAGTGCACGTTATGAAAACGCTCAAACAACATGCTTTCAACATTACTGGCAACCGTGTTGCTTAAGGTCTGCAAATCATGGCTGATTTCACTTTTAAGGGCGATTCTGGCCTGATAAAAACTTAAAAAACTCACCAGCATGGCCGGCAACAAACCCGCCAGCAAAAAAGCCAACAGCAACAATTGGCGAATAGAAAGCGGTTTTTTTAGCATTTAATGCGACAATATGTCATTGGTTTTATGTTTAGCTGCGTTAATAGGTGCGACACCATGAATAAACGACTCATTATGATATTTGCCAGTGTAACCAGCCTGTTGTTGCTGTGCAAGTCAGCTTGGGCAGAAGATGAGATTTCGTCGGATGCTGTTCCGGCAACTTTCATAGATGGCTTTAGTTTAGGCGGCTACAGTAGTGCATCATTGGTCATACCGCGCAATCAATCCGTTGAGGCCGCCATTGATGAAATCAGCCTGATTTTACGTTGGGAAAATGACGGCCGCTTTAAATTTTTTGGTGAGCTCGAGTTAGAGCGCCCCATCTCTTGGAACGACAATGAGCGCATTAGTCACAAGAATGCCTATCTTGATTTAGAGCGTTTGTACCTTGATTACAATTTGTCTGAAAAATTAAACTTGCGCACTGGCCGGTTTTTAACACCTGCGGGGCGCTGGAACTTATTACACGCTGCGCCATTGGTGTGGACAACGACACGACCGCTGGTGACTAGCCGACTTTTTCCAGCATCGACCAACGGATTGATGCTCTACGGCAGCGTGCCGATGCAAAATAAAGCCTTTGAATACACTTTTTTTGTAGAAACGTTAAAAGACCAATACAAAGATGATTTTGAAATTCAGTATCGCGATGTCAGTGGCGCGCACTTTAGCTTAAATAATGAGGTCAATTTGGGCTTAACACTCATGACCTTGCGCCAAACTGACCCGCGTTCGCCCGCATACCGCATGATTGGGCTTGATTTTCTCACGCAGTTAGGCCGCCTAGAGTTAAGCGGCGAAGGCTACTATCGTTTTGCCAGCAATGGCAAAGACGGCGGGAGTGGCGCTTATGTGCAATCTGCTTATCATCTGGGTAATGAATGGTACGGACTCGCAAGGCTGGAAACATTTCAAAGCCCGCAAGAAGGAAGTGCCGAACGCTGGCTGGTGGGCGCGACCAAGCGTCTAAAGCCAAACCAGTTGCTTAAAATGGAATTCACGGGCGGCAGCGGAGAGCTGCCAGACGCACCGCGTGGCTTTATTGGCTCATTTGCGATATTGTTCTAATGCGTAAGTTTTTACAGTTTTTAATGCTCATCACACTCGCTGGCCTTGCCCAAGCCGAGCAGGCACGGCCGATTGCGGTAATTATGCAAAATGATGAAGAGGCGAGCAAACTGGCCGCAGAAGAATTAAGCCTGATTTATTGGCGTAAAAAACAATATTGGCAAGGTGGCCTACGCATTCACCCAGTCAATTTGCATGCCGAGCACCCACTACGGCTCAATTTTTCAAAAGTGGTGCTGGGCAGTTTGCCTGCCACGCAAACCAATTACTGGAACGGCCTGTATTTTCACGGCACCACACCGCCTTACAGCGTGCAATCTGAAGAAGCGGTTATCCGCTATGTGGCGAATACCAAAGGCGCCATCGGCTATGTGGACGCGTGCAAAGTAGATGCGCGCGTGAACGCGGTTTTATGGATTAGCGACAATAAACTCAGTGCAACAAAACCGGCCTTAGATTGCGGTAGTTGAAGTGCTTTTTTGCTTGGCGAATTCAAGGTTTAAAATACGCTTTTACAGACCATAATTTGCACGAGGAAAAATAAATGCTCTGGAAGCCTCTATTTACAAGGCTTCCAGAGCATCAAAAAAGGTTGGTGTAAAAATCAGGTATTTTAAGCAGTTAATTGATGCGTTAAAACAATCATTACTTGGCGCACCATCAGCGTACATTTACCATTTAGAGATTTAAGTTTTCTGATTCATTTAACGCCCCAGTTTTATAAGCACGACTGGCCGTTTGGTAGTAGGCAATCGCTTCACGCAATAAGGTTTCGTTCATGCTGGCGGGCGTGGACTCAAGTGTTTTCGGGTTTACCCGAAAGGCTTCAGCTTTTTGTTTAGGGCTTAACACAATCAGCGTATCGTTTTTGTAATAGCCCAATTCTTGATAGTTACTGATAAAGGCGCGCGGTGCGGTTTGATTTTCAGCTGGTTTAAACAGATTTTCGCCAAAAAAGTGATGCTCGCCCTTTGCCCCCAGTAAGTGCATCACGGTAGGTGCGATGTCAATTTGGCTTGCCATTCTTGGGTAATGCCCAGCGGGTAGCATGTCTGGCGCGTAAAAAATCAGCGGGATATGGTATTTATCAACCGGCAATTTAGTTTTGCCCGCCGCTGACGAGCAATGGTCGGCCACAATAATAAATAAGGTGTCGTTAAACCACGGTTTGGTTCTAGCGTTTTCAATCAGTTTGCCAATGGCGTAATCGGTGTATTTCACAGCACCCGCGCGCTTGCCTTGCGGTAAATCGATTTTACCTTCTGG
Source organism: Pseudomonadota bacterium (assembly GCA_029569495.1). Taxonomy (GTDB): domain Bacteria; phylum Pseudomonadota; class Gammaproteobacteria; order Burkholderiales; family Methylophilaceae; genus Methylotenera. The sequence continues at coordinate 22,678 of JAKQTB010000068.1, forward strand.
AAAAGTAAACGGCCGATGGTTGCTGGTGGTCATGATGTGGGCAAAAAATGGCGTTGCATTTTTTACGTTGTCATCAATGGCTTTGATAGCATTATTAAATAAACTCTCGTCATCCACACCCCAAACGTTTTCAGCTTGTATGGATTTGGCATCAAAATCGGTACGGTCAATCACCTTGTAATCGTTGCCTCTAAAATACGCGTTCATGTTGTCAAACATGCCATAACCGCCATATATGAAGAACGTATAAAAACTTTGCGCTTCTAAAAACTCACCTACCGTGGCTAAATGCTCGTTGTTTGGCCGATGCACAATGGCTTGCCCTGGGATGGGCGGCGTGCCAAGTGACAGTGCATCCAAACCACGTACGGTGCGCGTGCCTGTGGCAAAAACCTTATCAAACACCAAGCCTTCTTTCGCAATTTTATCTAGGGTGGGCGTAAGGTTTTCTTGGTTTCCGTAAGTGCCTAAATAATCTGCCGATAAGCTTTCAACCGATATCAAAACCACATTTTTGGGGCGGCGTTTGAACGGTCCGATTGCTTTGGTTTCTATCTGAGGTTCAGATTGCAGCGCTTGTGATAAGGGTTGGCGCGCCAAGCCATTACTCGCCAAAATGGCATCAGCCTGCGCTTGCGGAATGGTTCTGTAAAATTTATCGTAATCTAGTTCGTTACGGCGAGCTGCCGCCGAAAAGCTAAATAAGCCGTTGCCAGACAATTCATTGGCATACGCATTTTTGCTAAATTCCATTTGGTCCACATTGGTGGTTTGGTAACTCAGCACGGGCAAGGCAATGGCCGTTGCCAGTAAAGCCAGTTTGTTTTTGGTGGTTTTTGGGCGGTTATCAAAGCGCACAAAACGGCTGGCAATAAACAACAGACCCGCGACAAGTAATGCTATGCCGGTTAATATCAAGGGTACTGGGTATGATTCACGAATATTTCCAATCACTTCATTGGTGTATATCAGGTAGTCCACCGCAATGAAATTAAAGCGTGTAGTGAATTCCTGCCAAAAAATAAATTCTGACACCGCGCCAAAAATCAGCCCAAAAGTTGCTAAAAATGCCACTAACCAGCGCGCTTTATTCACCCAAGCAAGATGGCGCCAGCGGTTAGGCAATAGAATTGAGAATATAAGCCAAGGCACCACTAAATAGGCCAGCGCGGCAACATCAAACCATAACCCTTTAGCAAACGCGCCTAGAATTTCGCCAAATTGCATTGCGCCTAAACCGATATTGAGTGCCAGCACCACTCTTAAAATGAGCCATGTGCAAAGGGCAAAAATCGCTAAAAAGCCAAACAAAGGCAACGTATGAAGGGGTTTTTGTGTTGAAACTGTTTGCATAATATTGTGCGTTTTTCTTTTAAATTAATGTTGAGGTTTGAATTACCAGAATGCTTTAAGCTTTGTGTCTGCTTTTAATTTTTGGCGTCCAAAGCCCATACAGCAATAACAATGTAAGCCACACCACCCAGCCGCTCCACAACACGTGCGATAAAAAGTGAGCGCCACGTATGATTTGCACCAAGCCCATTGCCAATCCCATCAAGATGCCAAGCCACAGCATGGCACCGGCAAAGCGCACGCGATACTGCCTAAAAGCAAAGTAAAAAGCCATCAGCGCAAATCCACCAGAAGGATGTCCTGCCGGGAAGCATCCGCCAGATTTTGTGCCTGCTGGCGGTTTTTTAAACAAATCAAAAAAGGGTAAATCGCCTCCGTAAACAGTTAAATCCCAAGGGCAAGCATGCATGCTGTCGTGCTTGAGTATGGCCACCGCGCTGGTAGAAAGCACCAAGCCGATAAATACCCAAAACAATGCGGATTGATATGGTTTTAATTTCACTAACCAATGGGCAGAAATCGCCAGCGCCAAGCTCACAAGCGCCACACACACCATCACCCATTTAATGCCCGTATGTAACCAAACATTCAGAATTGGATGCCCGCGAAGCGTGAAACGCTGCTGCTGTGCATCAAAAAATAAATTGCTTAGGTGAAAATCCAAATCAAAAGTTGGATAAATCAACATCATGAATAGCGCGAATGCTAAAGTCCAAACACCAGACCTTAGCCAAAAGGCGGATGTTTGAGCTTTTGCCTGATTTTTTTGGAATTGCATGTGATATTTTGTGTGAATAATTGATGGCGTCATTAAGTGTAAAGTTGATTAAGTCGGGCTTATTGAGCAATATCTGAGCCAAACAGCTAACCTGTTGTTTTATGATGATTATTGATATTGCATTGACTATCTTCATGCAAATTTTGCAGTGAGCTCTGCAAATTTAAGCTTTAAATATGCAATATTTGCAACGAAAGCGTGTTTGAAAATTTGTTTAATTCACGAAAGGCCAGTGCTTAGTTTGTTGCAACGAAAGGGTGAACGTTAAAAACGTATATTAATCAATTGGTTAAACGAGAGGCTGAGGTAAATCATATTACCTGCCTCAAGAAAAAACGCTATCCAAACTTGCTTGGCACGCACATTGCATAATATTTGCTATCATCATTATGAAGATTTATAAAATGATTACTCCAACAGCATTTAGTTTAAGCACTGCGGCATTTTTTCACGCAGAGGCAGCTTATCAACATCGCGCATTAGCAGCGGCAAAACGTCATCGCATCAATAGCATCACGGTCGCAACTTCTGATGAATACGCACCAGACCGCCATGAACTTGAGCAATTTGTACATGATGTATTTGCAAAAACTTACGGCGCAGATGTGCAGCAATTTATGCCAGAGTTAGTCAGTTTGCGTGATGAACATGGTGATTTAGTGGCGGCCTTTGGCTTACGCAAGGCTTCAAATAACGCGCTGTTTTTAGAGCGTTATCTAGATGCACCCGTCGAAACCGTGTTATCTCTACGCTTTAATAAGCCGATTACGCGTACTGCTATTACAGAGATTGGAAATTTAGCAGTCGCCAATCCGCGTCATGCGGGTATTTTAATTGCACATGTGATTGGGCACAGTTTAGATATTGGCGTGGAATGGGCTGTTGCAACCGCACATCATACCCTGCAAAATGGCCTGATTAAAGGTGGCCGAGATGTGTACGCCTTGCAGGCGGCAGATAAAAACAGATTAAGTCCAATTGAGCAAAAAACTTGGGGCACTTACTATGACAACGCCCCGCAAGTAGTGGCGATAAAAGGCATTGCGCAAATTTGAGTGCCGCTAATTCCCCTCCGTTATTGGCAGCTATTTGGCAGCATGCTGACCGGCAACCCAACCGTGTTGCGCTGCAAAGCTTACAAAAAACAGTTACTTATGCTGAGTTGGCGTCAGCCATTGCCCAAGCGCAAGCAATATTATCGCTGCAAACCAAACAAGCAACCATTGCCGTTGCGCTAGAAAATCAACCCGCTTGGGTTGTACTGGATTTGGCCGCAATTACCAATGGCAATCCACTTGTTCCAATACCCGCCTTTTTTTCTGCGGCACAAATGCGGCACGCGGTCAGTGATGCGGGTGCAACCATACTCATTACCGATAACCCAAGTAATTTACAGTCCATATTTGCTGAAATAATAGATGCTACATCCACGATTGAAGTCGCCAGTATAAGCCTCACGTTGTTTATCTTGAAAAGTGAAGGTAAGGCATTGCCACAACAAACTGCAAAAATTACCTATACCTCAGGGACGACGGGTAACCCAAAAGGGGCTTGCCTGAGTTTAGCGGCGATGACCAATGTGGCCCAAGCGATTCAACTTGCAACCAAATTAAGAGCAGAAGATCAGCATTTGTGTGTGTTGCCGCTTGCAACTTTGCTCGAAAATGTTGCTGGTGTCTATGCGGCCCTGCTGGCAGGGGCAACCATTCACCTATGGCCAAGCGACCAAGTGGGCTTAATGGGCAGCAAGCTGAATATCATGCAACTGCATTTGGCATTGATTTATACGCAGGCAAGTACAGCAATTTTTATTCCAGAAATGTTACAAGCCTTGGTGCAGATTGTAGAATCTGGTGCAGCTAAGTTGCCAAGTTTACGTTTTTTGGCGGTGGGCGGGGCTTCTGTTTCACCGCAATTGTTAACCCGTGCGGCCAAAATTGGCTTACCTGTGTTTGAAGGTTATGGCCTGACTGAAAGTGCTTCAGTGGTTTCACTCAATACGCGCGAGGCCAATAAAATGGGCAGCGCTGGAAAACCACTGTCACATATTGAAATTAAAATTACAGGCCAGCATGAGGTATTAGTAAAAGGGGCTAATTTTCTAGGCTATACCAATCAGCAGCAACAAATAGAACAATACGCGTTCATCGACACAGGTGATATCGGCTATTTGGATGATGAAGGATACTTATTTATTAATGGCCGCAAAAAAAACGTATTTATTACCTCTTTTGGGCGTAATGTTTCACCAGAATGGGTCGAGCGTGAACTTAAAGTTTCTCCATATATTGCTCAGGCTGCGGTATTTGGCGAAGCAAGGCCGTGGAATGTAGCCGTTATCGTATTACGACAATCCATGGACAATATCGCAATCAGCAAGGTGATTCAGGCAGTAAATGCGTACTTACCTGACTACGCAAGCGTGGCACAATGGATTATCGCCGATACACCATTTACGGCTGCGAACCAGCAACTCACCACAAATGGCAAAAATCGACGCGATATGATTTGGCAACATTATCAAGACAAAATCAATGCATTGTATTCGTAAAGGATTAACATGACTTTTTATCAAAAATTACTTTCAGCCACTGAAAAAGAACGCAATCACCTGTTGAGCTTACCGCTTATTACACAAGGTGCAAAAGGCCAAATTTCACTGCCAACTTATGTAGGGTTTCTCACGCAGGCCTATCATCATGTGAAGCACACCACGCCCCTTTTGATGGCATGTGGTGCGCGACTACCTAGCCATTATGAATGGCTACGTACCGCAATTGGTGAATATATTGAAGAAGAAATGGGCCATCAAGAATGGGTGTTGAATGACATTGCAGCGTGTGGTGGCGATAAAGAGACTGTGCGGCATAGTAAAACAGCTGAAACAAGCGCAAGCACGGCAACAGAAGTGATGGTAGCTTATGCTTACGATATGATTTATCGCGTCAATCCTGTTGGTTTTTTTGGTATGGTATTGGTGCTTGAAGGCACAAGTACAGCAGTGGCGACTCAAGCTGGTGAAACCCTCATGAATACGTTAAATTTACCCAAAAAAGCGTTTAGCTACTTGTTGTCGCACGGTTCATTAGACATTAGTCATGTGTCTTTTTACGAGAGTTTAGTCAATCAAATCACCGACCCAGAAGATCAGGCAATGTTGATTCACAGTGCAAAAGTGTTTTATAAATTGTATGGTGATATATTTAAAGAAATAGAACTACGTTTGATGTAATTTAAAATTTCAGAGGATCATCATGCAACTCAAAGGTAAACGCATATTATTGACGGGCGCTACTGGCGGCGTTGGCATTGTATTAGCCCAGCAACTGGCGCTAAAAGGCGCAAGGTTGGCGTTAGTGGGGCGTGACTTAACTAAGCTAAACGCATTAAAACAAAGTCTTGTTGCTCAAAATGGTGAGCATGCCGTGATTACTGCAAATTTTGATACGGCAGGTACAACTCAGCCATTGGTTGATGAGGCTGTAAAAAAACTAGAAAGTATTGATATTCTTATCAACAACGCCGGAATATTAGATTTCATTCAACTTGAAGACCAACCAGAACAACGTATTGCACAAATGGTGCAAACCAATGTCACTACGCTAATTCAATTAACTCGCGCCTTGTTACCAAGCTTCAAGGCTAAAAATCAAGGTCACTTTGTGATGATAGGGTCTATTTTTGGCTCGCTTGGTTTTCCACATTATGCAACTTACTGCGCTACTAAGTTTGCTGTGCATGGTTTTTCACAAGCATTACGTCGTGAGTTGGTTAACACCAACATTAAAGTTACTTACATCGCACCACGTGGCATCAAAACAACCATGAACGACGCCAACACTACGGCCATGATGGAACAATCGGGCAACAAAATGGACACGCCAGAGATTGTCGCGCGCATCATCATCAAAGCGATAGAAAATGAAAAGCAAGAAGTATTTATAGGCCAGCCGCAATCTTTTTTTGCTTGGCTAAATGGCGTGCTGCCGATGGCGGTTAATTTTGGACTTAAAAAACAAACGGCACTTGCTGTGCCGTTTTTGCGTAAAAAATAAGCTCGATTTATTTGTTTTATAGATAAAGCACCGCTGGAAAAACAGTCAGTGCAAATACAAAAACGAGCCAATCCATATTCCAACGTTCTAAGTGACCAGTAAAGTGCAGAACTAGCACAGCAATCGCCAAAAGATAATAAATTGCAATCAGTAACATAAATAGCCCAAATCTTGTGAATATCAGAATCAATCAGTGTATAACGGCAACAGCTAAGAATACCTTAATTTTAAATTTTTTTGTACTTTTTTGCACAGGCATTTCTTGCCTAAAGCGTGTTTTTCGCGTAAATTTAGTCTATTGCTAGGGGTCTGTTTCAAATTTGATCATTCAAAATTAAAACAGTGAGAGATACCCTTTGAACCTGATGCGGGTGATGCCGCCGTAGGGAAGCGTGTCTTAGCTTCCCTATTTTATAAACAGACTCGGAAGCGCTTGTTGGCTTCCTTGCATTGAATCAATGAATAGGAATGCACACCGTGAATGCCAATCCCAAGTTTTTAAACACTACTGCAGAAGTTGATCCTGCAACCACTCAGCCATTTGCAAAGTCTCGCAAAGTCTATGTAGAGGGTAGCCGCCCTGATATTCAAGTGCCGTTTCGTGAAATTAGCTTGAGTGATACACCCTCTGCCTTTGGTGCTGATAAAAATCCACCCGTGATGGTGTACGACACTTCAGGCCCATATACTGACCCAACCGCAAAAATTGATATTCGTAGCGGCTTGCCAGCGCTACGTGCTAAGTGGATTGAGGAACGTAACGATACTGAGCAACTCGATGGCCCCACTTCAACTTTTGGCCAGCAGCGCAAAGTAGACCCTGAACTTGCAGAAATGCGCTTTAATTTAACGCGCTTGCCACGCCGTGCAAAGGCGGGCATGAATGTGAGCCAAATGCATTATGCGCGTAAAGGCATTATTACGCCTGAAATGGAATACATTGCCATTCGCGAGAATCAACGCCGTGAAAATATGAGTGAACTGTTGCAAACACAGCACAAAGGCCACGACTTTGGTGCAAGCATTCCTAAAATGATTACGCCAGAATTTGTGCGTGATGAAGTAGCGCGTGGTCGCGCCATTATTCCAATGAATATCAACCATCCAGAAATTGAGCCGATGATTATTGGCCGTAATTTCTTGGTAAAAATCAACGCTAATATCGGCAACTCGGCATTGGGTTCGTCTATTAGTGAAGAAGTTGAAAAAATGGTTTGGAGTACGCGCTGGGGCGGCGACACTGTGATGGATTTGTCCACAGGTAAAAATATTCACGAAACGCGCGAGTGGATTATCAGAAATTCACCTGTACCGATTGGCACTGTGCCGATTTATCAGGCACTTGAAAAAGTGGACGGTAAAGCTGAAGACCTCACTTGGGAAATCTTTCGTGATACCTTAATTGAGCAGGCAGAACAAGGCGTGGATTATTTTACGATTCATGCCGGTGTACGCTTGGCTTACATTCCAATGACTGCAAAACGCATGACGGGTATCGTGTCACGCGGCGGTTCAATTATGGCGAAATGGTGTTTGGCACATCATAAAGAATCATTCCTTTATGAGCATTTTGAAGATATTTGCCAAATCATGAAGCAATACGATGTTTCATTTAGCCTAGGCGATGGCTTACGCCCAGGTTCAATTTACGATGCCAACGATGAAGCACAATTTGCAGAATTGAAAACACTAGGCGAGCTCACACAAATCGCGTGGAAGCATGACGTGCAATGTATGATTGAAGGCCCAGGCCATGTGCCGATGCACCTCATTAAAGAAAATATGGACTTGCAACTTGAGCATTGCGGCGAAGCGCCTTTTTACACCTTAGGCCCTTTGACGACAGATATTGCACCGGGTTATGACCACATTACATCGGGTATCGGTGCCGCCATGATAGGCTGGTATGGTTGTGCCATGCTATGTTACGTCACACCAAAAGAGCATTTAGGTTTGCCGGATAAAGAAGATGTGCGCGTAGGCATTATTACTTATAAAATTGCAGCGCACGCGGCAGATTTGGCCAAAGGTCATCCGGGCGCGCAAATTCGTGATAATGCATTGAGCAAAGCGCGCTTTGAGTTCCGATGGGAAGACCAATTTAATCTCGGGTTGGACCCAGAAAAAGCTAAAGAATTTCATGATGAAACGCTCCCACAAGAAGGTGCAAAACAGGCACATTTCTGCTCAATGTGTGGCCCACATTTCTGCTCAATGAAAATATCACAAGATGTGCGTGATTATGCGGCCGAAAAAGGCGTTTCTGAGCAAGAAGCGTTGACGAAAGGCATGCAAGAAAAAGCCATTGAGTTTGTGAAAAAAGGCAGTGAGGTTTATCAGAAGGTGTAATACTTGTAACCGTTAGGCGTAAAAAAAGCAGGCGTTAAGCCTGCTTTTTTTACGCACTAGGCAATATGCTTAGCTAGTCGTAATAAGTTACAGGTATAACCATACTCGTTGTCATACCAGCCTATGACTTTTAAAAAGGTTGAATCGAGCATGATGCCTGCGTCTGCATCGAACACTGAAGCCGCTGGTGCAGTACGAAAATCAGTGGAAACGACTTTTTCTTCTGTGTAGGCTAATACGTTTTTAAGTTCGCCTTGCGCCGCCGTTTTCATTGCCTCGCACACCTGCTTGTACGTGGCTTCTTTGTTGAGCTCTACGGTTAAGTCTACCACTGAAACGTCCGCTGAAGGCACCCGCAGCGCCATGCCTGTGATTTTTTTGTCCAATGATGGAATCAACACGCCAATCGCTTTGGCGGCCCCTGTACTTGAAGGAATAATATTTTCAAACACACCGCGTCCACCGCGCCAGTCTTTTTTAGAAGTGCCATCGACAGTGAGTTGAGAAGCCGTTGCCGCATGCACTGTTGTCATCAGGCCACGTTTTACGCTAAAGTTATCGTTTAACACTTTAACCAATGGCGCTAGCCCATTGGTGGTACATGAAGCTGCTGAAACAATCGCTTGGCCTTTGTAATCCTGATGATTTACGCCATAGACAAACATTGGGGTATCGTCTTTACCTGGTGCGGATTGTACTACTTTTTTAGCGCCACGCTCCAAGTGAACTTCGCAGCTTTCTTGAGTTAAAAATTTCCCCGTCGATTCCACTAACACATCAACACCACTCGTATCCCAGTCAATATAGGCCGGGTCACGTTCTGAAGTGACATGAATTTTTTTACCATTAACGACCAAATGTCCGTTCTCGGTACGCACATCCGCATTAAAACGACCATGTACCGAGTCATATTTCAGCATATACACCATGTAATCAAGTTCTTGCGTGCCGTTGACAGCCACAATTTCAATGTCGCTAAATTCGGCTTCTTGTACAACTGCCCTTAACACCATGCGCCCAATGCGCCCGTACCCATTCACACCAATTCGCAACGTCATCATCATCCCCTTCAATTATCCAATACGGCGTTTAAATAAGCCGTTGTTGTCATTCTTAATAGTGTTTTAATATATTCGACCAATTACACCGTTAAGTCAAATGGACGGCCCACTAAAGACTGTGGCGCCTTGCAGTAATAATTGTGAGGGCCAAGCATTATTTTGGTAAAATGGCTTTCAAACTGATGGGGCAATTACGGCTTTGACAACAATTAAACTTAAAATTAAACCAGACGACAGCCAAGCAAAGGCGACCAAGCCGCCTGTGCGTCGTCCCAGCAATGCCGCGCGTGACCGTAGTGTGCCACCAGCAAAATTGACGCCGGCGGGTACAAATGATCGTGATGCCAAACAAATGCCTGCAAAGGCATCGCACGGTAAGTCGCCACGACAACGCAACCATCGCTACGATGGCACTTTACATGAACCCGCGCCAGCAAAATCTCAAGCCTCTGATGGTCGCGCACCAACCCCAAATGTGGCGCCAGTAGACGCTCGCAGAAATGCAAATACCAGCCGAGATAAGGCAGACCGCGAAGGCACTTATCGTAATCCACCCCGTCGTGGCGGCAAGGTGCGCGATGGTTTTGTGGCAAGCGAATTTGATAAAAATCGCACCAATAAAGCTGCTTTTGCTAATAAGGCAGAAAATAGTCAGTCTGATTTGCCGCGACTTTCAAAAGTGATGGCAGACCGAGGACTATGCTCGCGCAGAGAAGCCGATGAGTGGATAGCCAACGGCTGGGTAAAAGTAGAGGGCGAAATCATTGAAACACTAGGCACGCGCATTCAACCAGATGCAGAAATTATCATCAGTAGTTATGCCCAAGAATACCAAGCCGAAAATGTGACCATTATTTTGCATAAGCCCGTTGGGTATGTGAGCGGTCAGGCAGAAGACGGCTATGAGCCAGCGATAGTATTGGTGCATCCGGATAATCAGTGGGAGGATGACCCCGAGTTGCATCGGCATCAACCAAAGCAATTTCACCGTGGTATGCTAAAGGGGTTGGCGCCAGCGGGCCGCTTAGACATTGACTCTACTGGGATGTTAGTGCTCACTCAAGATGGCCGCATTGCGCGACATTTAATTGGTGAAGACTCTACGGTTGAAAAAGAATACCTAGTGCGCGTTACCGGTGAGCTCAGTGAAGCAGATTTAAAGCGCCTGAACTTTGGCTTAAGTTTAGATGGTGAAAAACTCAAGCCTGCAAAAGTCAGCTGGCAAAACGAAGACCAATTACGCTTTGTATTGCGTGAAGGCAAAAAACGCCAAATTCGCCGAATGTGCGAAATGGTCGGCCTGCATGTAGTAGGGTTGAAACGTATTCGCATTGGGAGTGTAAACTTAGGTAAATTGCCGGTTGGCCAGTGGCGTTATCTGCGTAGTGAAGAACGTTTTTGAGTTATGCTAACAAGTGCTGTGACAGGCTAAATTTAGGCATTTATTTTATTAAAAAGGGGTTTCATCATGGGTTTATTTGATAGTGTTGCAGGGGCGGTTTTAGGTAAAGTGTTAGGTGGTAACCAAGGCGGTATGGCAGCAATTGCTATGGAATTGTTTAACCAAAATGGCGGCATTGGCGGCATTATGGATAAATTTAAAGCAGGCGGATTGGGCGATGCGGCATCTTCATGGGTAAGTCTGGGTGAAAACTTGCCTGTTTCGGCGGACCAAATTGCCAGCGTGTTTGGCAATAACGCAATCGCAGATATGGCGGCAAAATTCGGCATTAGCCCAGATGTATTAACCAGCCAAATTGCGCAGCATTTACCTGATGTGATTAACAAAGTCACCCCAAGTGGCGCAGTGACAGAAGAATCTGGCAACTTATTAACGTCTATTTTGGGCATGTTAAAATAGCTTTAGGCAGATGCTGAGGGGGCTTCGCGCCCCTTTTTTGTTTGGTGCAAAAAAGATGTTTTTTATGCCATTTTTAACCACAACCTTTTTCGATGCTCTGCAAGCCTTATAAATAAAGGCTTGCAGAGCATAAAATTTTTCTCGGCACTTTTATAAGGTGCTTTATAACGCTTAAATATTGTTAAAATA
>JAKQTB010000091.1 GCA_029569495.1 Pseudomonadota bacterium
CGTGGGCTAATTGTACAAATTCAACACCTTTTGGAAGTTTAATTTGTGATAAGTGAATTGAGTGACCCATTTCAAGTGTGGCAACGTCAATTTCAATAAACTCTGGCAAGTCTTTTGCCAAGCAGCTTACATCGGCTTCTGTTTGTACGTGCGCCACAATGCCGCCACCTAATTTAACACCAGGTGCAACATCTGCATTGATGAAGTGGAATGGTACTTTTACGTGGATTTTTTCAGTAGCACTTACACGTTGAAAGTCAATGTGTTGAATAGTGTTGCGGACAGGATGCATTTGAAAGTCACGTAATAGTACGCTTTCTTTTTTGCCATCTAGGTTTAGGTTTAATACTGAAGCGTGAAACGCTTCATGACGGAATTGTAAGAACAATTCTTTCGCATTGATTTCAAGTGGAATGGCTGGCTGACCGCCACCATAAACCACACCTGGCACCGTGCCAGCGCGACGTAGACGGCGGCTCGCACCCGTACCTTTGACGTCACGTTTTACTGCATTAATTTCGATAGACATTTTTACTACTCCTAAAACCGCTGTATTTTACGCAACGGGCACTACACAAAAATCTGTTTTCCGCGACCAGAAAACAGGGTTAAAAACAGTTTAGTTAATCCATAAATAGTGAAGAAACGGAATCTTCAGTACTAATTCTGCGTATCGTTTCAGCCAATATGCCAGCGGCACTTAATTGGCGAATCTTTTTGCAGTTTCTCGTATCATCATTGAGTGGAATCGTATTGGTGACCACCAATTCATCTAATTCAGAGTTAGCAATACGTTCTGCTGCACCGCCTGACAACACTGGGTGCGTGGCATAGGCCACTACCTTAAGGGCGCCGTTATTTTTAAGTGCGGCGGCGGCTTCACATAATGTATTGGCGGTATCGACCATGTCATCCATAATCACACAGGTACGCCCTGAAACTTCACCAATGATGTTCATCACTTTAGCAACATTTGGTTTAGGGCGACGCTTGTCAATAATAGCCAAGTCTGCGTTTAATTGTTTTGCTGCAGCACGGGCACGAACCACACCGCCAACATCGGGCGACACCACCATTAAGTTTTCATGATTTTGTTTTAATAAATCTGACAATAAAATGGGTGTTGCATAAATATTATCTACAGGAATATCAAAAAAACCTTGAATTTGGTCTGAGTGCAAATCCATGGTCAGCACACGGTTGACACCAACGCCTGTCAGCATATTTGCTACCACTTTGGCAGTAATGGCAACACGCGCAGAACGTGGACGGCGATCTTGTCTGGAATAACCAAAGTAGGGGATTGCCGCCGTAATGCGCCCAGCAGATGAGCGCCTTAGCGCATCTACCATCACCATGACTTCCATCAGGCTGTCGTTCGTTGGGTGGCTGGTTGACTGCAATACAAACACGTCTTTACCGCGTACATTTTCAAGCAGTTCTACCGTAGTTTCACCATCTGAAAAAGTGCCTACATGCGCACGGCCTAGCTCAATGCCAAGGTGGGTAGCCACTTCTTGTGCAAGCACTGGGTTGGCAGTGCCAGTAAAGACCATCAAGTTGCCGTTAGACATCAGTTGATTTCCTATTGTGCAGGCGTGTGTTGCCAGCGTGTAACCATCAATAAAAGCTTACTAAAAATAAAAGCGCGTAAATCAGAAATCTACACGCTTGTTGTTCTATCTCATGCAGCGGATTGTCTGCATTTTAAATTCTGGCTGGGGAGGAAGGATTCGAACCTTCGCATGCCGGAATCAAAATCCGGTGCCTTAACCAGCTTGGCGACTCCCCAATATTTAATCATCTTTATTTTTTATCAGAATAAACTGACCAGTACTTTTCTACGCTAACAAGTTAGCTATAAGCGCTAAAAGGGTGCTGATTGAGCCCTTTTGCAACAAACCCCCGCACATTTTCGGGCTTTTGACTGCATATTGCATTTGCAATTTTTTCATCCGCTACTTCTATAAACACGGAAGCACCAGAACCGCTCATGCGCGCATCACCAAATTGCTTAAGCCATGTGAGGCATGCCAATACAGAGGGGTATTCATTGCAAACTACTTTTTCAAGATTATTAGTAAAATCAGCGCTGATATTTCCTGTGCTGAGACTGCATGCCCTTGAAAAGTCCGACATTGTCTTAGGAATCGTGTTTTTTGTCAATTGCTTATTGGCAAATATTTGCGCGGTTGAGACATGCGCACCGGGCGTTAATACAACGTAATAAGCCTCTTTTAGCATGATGGTCGTCAGCATTTCGCCCACGCCTTCTGCCCAGGCGTTTTCACCATGAATAAAAACAGGCACATCGGCGCCTAGTTTTAGCCCAAGTGCCATGAGTTCTGCGCGGCTTAAATTGAGCTGCCACAGGCGGTTGAGGGCTAACAGCACGGTTGCCGCATCAGAACTTCCGCCACCAAGCCCGCCACCCATTGGAATGCGTTTTTCAAGTGCGATTTCTACGCCCATGGTGCATTGGCTGTGCTGCTGTAATAATTTGGCGGCGCGTATGCATAAATCATCGGCTTCTGACACACCAGCGATTTGATTTGTACGTTTGATAAGCCCGTCGTTGCTAGGTTTTAAATAAACGGTGTCATAAAAATCCAACAAACGAAAAACGGTTTGAAGTAGATGATAGCCGTCCGCACTTTGGCCAGTGATGTGCAAAAACAGGTTGATTTTTGCCGGTGCTAAAAATGATTGAAAACCTAGCATAGCCTTGTATTTTAACGCATGTGAGGCATTTATGATAACGCTTTGAGGGTAGCGGTTATATTGGAAAATAATGGCCTAGCGTTGATATTGGCTTGCGCGCAGTCTTGTTGAAGTGACTTTAACGCTGCAATTGCTGGCGTTGGCGACTCGCATCGCTCAATCAGTTCTTCAAGCAAGCAGGCATAGGCGCGTACTTCGATTTTTTGTAACAATTCGGCTTGCCCATTTAAGTCATCAGTAATAAATGAAGCGGCGCCAAAATCGCTTAACAAGCATTGGCCTTGCGCATTATGCAAAATATTGTGCGCGTATAAATCGCCATGCAAAATGTGGTTAGCGTGTAAATGTTGTGCAGCACTGGCAATGCCATCGGCAATATTCATGAGTTGGTTAAAGGTAAAGGTCGTGTCAGTGGCATAAACATCTCGCGTGCAAGTGGCAAAGCTGGGCGGGTGAGCAAGATTAATAAAATTTGGCTCAATCAATGCCATGCCTAGCCCTTGAATATGGTCGGGATGATTGCAAATAGCCCCTTCAATGGTGGTGAGGTTTGGGTGGGTGCCGGCTGCAATACAAGCGGACATTTCATTTTGCGGTAGTCCATCGCTGGTGACAGCGCCTTTAAATAATTTGACTGCAATGGTTTTAGCTTCAGCATCGCTACGCTGCCAACCAGCTTGATAAATCACGCCTGAAGCACCTTCGCCAAGTTGTTTTTTGATGGTTAAATTTGCCCAGTCAATTTGCGTTGCGGGCTGTTGTGATGATTTTTTTTGCTCCAGTGACTGGCAAAACGGATTGCCCGCATAGGCCAGCCAAGCCAGTCGTGGCATAGAAAGCAACCAATCGGGCAGAGATTCAAAGCGGTTTGCAGAAATGCGCAGTAATTCCAGTTGTGTGCAATCCACCATGCTGTTCGGCAAGTTGGATAGTTGATTGCCGGCTAACATAAGTTTTTGCAAGTGGGCGCATTGGCCAATGGTGCTTGGCAAGTGCGTTAATTGGTTATCGGTTAATATTAGCCATTGCAGATTTTTAGGAAGCGAATTTTCAGGTAATACGCTGACTTTATTGGCTTTAAATCCAATCATGCTAAGCGATTCACACTGCCCCAATACCTCTGGTATTTCTGTGAATGCATTGTTCGAGCAAAATAAAATCTTTAATTTTTTAAGCCGAGCAAAATCATTTGGCAGTGACGATAATGCATTGCCCGAGAGATTGAGCACTTCTAAAGAATCTGCCAAATCAAAAATTTCGGTTGGAAACGCTGTTAAACCGCACGATATATCCAAGCGCTTTACGCCAGATAACTGCCCAGCGCGCAATTGTAAAAGCTGTTGAGATTGCGGCATAGGTTTGACGGGTAGTTTCACAAAGTTAAGGTAATTTGAACAGCCGCAATCATACTATGTGATGCGCTAAAAATGATACTAAAAAAGGGCTGTTTTTTACCCCAACCTTTTTAATGCCTCTGGAAGCTTTATAAATAAAGGCTCGCAGAGCATAAAATTTTTATCGAGGCTTTTTTCTGCTGTTTTATTGGCTATGTGATGCTGCAAAATAAGGTCAGAAGATGCGCGTGTACCTAGGCATTAAAGGCACGTTTCAATCGTTGTATGCCAGTGGCCAGCTCAGTCGCATTGAGGCTGCCAAAGCCAAGCCGAATGGCATTGATATCAATCGGTAATTCAGAAAACATTGGCGCTGGAAGGATTCTTACTTTTTCGAGCAAGGCTTTTTTTACTAACGCGTTCACGTCAATGCCTTCATTCAAACGAAGCCAAATTGCCAAACCACCATTGGGCGAATCAAAACTCACATATTGCCCCAGCTCATTTTGTAGCAACTGCGTTAAAACATTTCTGCGTTCTTCATAAATTTTTAAAGTTCTGCGAATGTGGCGTTTAATTTCACCAGAGTCCATGAGTTCAGCAACCGCCAGTTCGGTGACGGAGTTACCTTGTCTGTCGATTAGCAAAACTTCAGCCGCACACTGATTAATAAACGCTTTAGATGCCACTAGATAACCGACCCGTAACCCCGGCGCCAGCACCTTAGAAAGCGAGCCCACATAGATTACACGCTCGTGATGGTTTGAGCTGGCGAGCGGAAATACCGGGTGGTGCGAAAAGTGAAACTCGTGGTCATAGTCATCTTCAACAATTGCAAAATCATATTGCTCTGCCAGCATTAACAATTTCAATCTGCGTTCTGCAGTCATCATCACAGTAGTGGGAAATTGATGATGCGGTGTGACATAGATTGCACGTATGCGGTATTTTTCACATAATTTTTTGAGTTCATCAACATTAATGCCATGCTCATCCAGCCCTACGCCAAGTACATTGGCACCGCACGATTTAAACGCTTCGCGGGCAGGGGGGTAACTCAGATTTTCTACCACAATATAATCGTTCGGTTTACTTAACAGGCGCGCCGCCAAAAATATCCCCATTTGGCTGCCACGGACGATACATATGTTATCTACTTCTACATTAAGGCCTCTTTCCAAATTTAACATCACCGCAATCGAATTGCGCAGTGCCAACATGCCTTTTGGGCTGTCATAGCCCAGTTTATTTGCTCTGGAAGATACTAATAAGGCATGTCGAAACGCCATGGAAATCATTTTGAAGGGAATTAAGCGCGTGTCTGGAATGCCGTCATTAAAGTCGATGATGTTGTTAAGTGCAGTGTCACTTTCAGAAATCAGCTTTTCGGCATAAGGCGTGATTTTTGCTGGTTGAAGTGTTGGAGCCCGTTGATCGGGCTGCGTAATAGGCGTGGAGAAATTTGGTAAGTTAGAAGAGACAAAAGTACCTCTTCGATTTTCCGTGGTAAGCCAACCTTGGGCAATCAGCTCATCATAGGCAAGGACCACCGTTTTTCTATTGACGTTAATGCTTTTGGCCAACTCTCTTGTGCCAGGCATGGCAGTGGATGGCGGAAGTCGTCCCCTTTGGATTTCATCAATGATTTGTTGGGCTATCTGCAAATAGACCACAAGCCCAGATGATTTTGTAACGACTAAGTTAAGGCTCCAAGAGCGCAGCATAGCATTCCTTTTCAATATTTATAATGCAGCCTATACCGATGGCTGGACTATATGATATTTATAAACTGGACCACTAAAGTTTATTAATGTAAGGATATTCTACTGGACCATAAAAATTTGTCAATCTGGATGTTTTTGAAAATTTACATACTGTTACATTGCTGTTACTGCTTGATACAGATTTAGAAGCAAACCATTTTTAATGGAGCTGGTTTTAATGGCGCTGGCAGTGGAGGTTGGTAGATTAATTACCAAATGAAAATATTCAACACAACTACAATTGGAGATTAACATGGAGATGAAAAAAATTAAGCTCGCCTTGAGCCTAGTTGCAGGCGCAGCATTGGCATTGCCAATGGTAGCTTCAGCAGCAGCAGACCAAGAAGCAGCAATGAAAGACGCAAATAACTGGGCGCACCCACGTGGTCAGCATGACAACTCTGGCCACAGCAAGTTAGCGCAAATCAACAAAGGTAACGTTAAAAACCTTAAAGCAGCATGGACATTCGCAACCGGTGTAAACCGTGGTCACGAAGGTTCACCAGTTGTTGTGGGTAATATGATGTATGTCCATACCGCATTCCCAAACAACGTATACGCACTTGACTTAAACGACAACCAAAAAATTGTTTGGTCATATTTCCCAAAACAAGACCCATCAGTACAAGCAGTATTATGCTGCGATAACGTATCACGTGGCCTTGGCTTTGGTGATGGCAAAATATTTTTGACGCAAAATGATGGCACGATGGTTGCCTTGGACGCAAAAACTGGTGCCAAGGTTTGGAGTACCAACGTTTGGGATCCTAAAGTGGGCGCAACCACCACAACCGCTTCACACGTGATTAAAGATAAAGTGTTAATGGGATGTTCAGGTGCAGAGTTTGGCGTACGTTGTGCATTTACAGCACTTAACATTAAAGATGGCTCAATTGCTTGGAAAGCCTATGCTACTGGCCCTGACTCAGAAACGCTTATGGGTGAAGGCTTTAACAAAGACACGCCTGAATACAGCGCATTATCGGTATATGAAGATGTGAATGGCGGTAACAAACTAGGTGGTTCTTTCAAACGTCTAAATGCAGATCAAATGAAGTACCCAGAGACAGACCTTGGTGTTAAAACATGGTTGAAACCACAAGCGGTAAAAGATGGCTGGCAACATGGTGGCGCATCCATTTGGGGATGGTGGCCGTATGATGCACGTACCAATTTGGTTTACTACGGAACAGGTAATCCTTCTGTTTGGAACCCAGATGTACGTCCAGGTGACAACAAATGGACGATGTCAGTGATTGCACGTGACCTAGATACCGGTATGGCAAAATGGGCAATGCAAAAAACACCGCATGACGAATGGGACTATGACGGCATTAACGAAGTGATCTTGTTCGACAAAGGTGGTAAAACCTACGCATGGCATCATGACCGTAACGGTTATGCCTACACATGGAATGCACACAACGGAAAATTGATTGCTGCTGAAAAAGTGCACCCATTCGTGAACTGGTCAACTAATGTGGATTTAAGAACTGGTGTGCCAGATAAATTGGCTTCAGCATCAACCCACCAAGACTACAACACTAAAGGTATCTGCCCGGCAGCATTGGGTACTAAAGACCAACAACCAGCGGCATACTCACCAAAAACCGGCTTAATGTACTCACCATTGAACCACGTATGTATGACATATGAGCCAGTTGAAAGTAAATATGTGGCAGGTCAACCATGGGTGGGTGCTACATTGACCATGTTCCCAGGGCCTGACGGTGTGATGGGTGGCTTTGCTGCTTATGACCCAATGACCAACAAAAAAGTATGGTACAACAAAGAGAAATTCTCTGCTTGGGGTG
>JAKQTB010000117.1 GCA_029569495.1 Pseudomonadota bacterium
GAAATGGTAATGCCAGGCGACAACGTATCAATCACCGTAACATTGATTGCTCCGATTGCGATGGAAGATGGTTTACGCTTCGCGATTCGTGAAGGTGGCCGTACCGTTGGTGCTGGCGTGGTCGCTAAAATCATCGAGTAATAAGAAGTAAAGCATAAGCTACGCCACAACCCGGCGTGGCTTTTTGCAGTTGTAGTGTTTATGTAAGTTAAATAGGCCAATAGCTCAATTGGTAGAGTATCGGTCTCCAAAACCGAGGGTTGGGGGTTCGAGACCCTCTTGGCCTGCCAAATTTGTAATAAAACTGAACAGCCTAAATGTTAGGGTGATTCAGTTTGCTGGAAATTTTTAGTTATTTTAAGTCAATTATGGTCAACAAAATTAAGTTGTTGGTAGGTTTTTTGCTGGTTGCAGCGGGGATTGCAGCATTTTATTTGCTTGTAGATAAGCCGATGATAGTGCGCATTTTTGCTGTATTGGCAGGTTTGGGGGCGGCTGTTGCTGTTTTCTGGACCACGCCTGCTGGTCAGCGCTCATTTGTATTCATGGGTGAGTCTGTAGCAGAGGCCCGTAAAGTGGTGTGGCCGACAAGAAAAGAAACGATTCAAACAACAATGGTGGTATTTGTGTTGGTTGTCATTATGGCTGCCTTTCTGGCAGTCGTTGATATTGGCTTTGCCTATATGGTGCAGTGGCTAATGGGACGGAGTGCATCATGAGTTTAAAGTGGTACGCGGTGCAAGCTTTTTCTGGCTTTGAAAAATCAGTACAAAAGGCTTTAGAAGAGCGTGTTGTCCGAAATGGCTTGCAAAGTCAGTTTGGCCAAATTTTAGTGCCTATTGAAGAAGTGATTGAGATGAAGGCGGGCCAAAAAAAGATTTCTGAGCGCAAGCTTTACCCCGGTTATGTGCTGGTGCAAATGGAAATGAATGACGAAAGCTGGCATTTGGTTAAAAGTACGCCAAGGGTAACAGCATTTATCGGTGGAAGCGCTCAAAGACCAACGCCAATAAAAGATAAAGAAGTTGAAATCATCCTTCAGCGTATTGATGACAGCAAAAGTAATCCAACGCAGAAACTTACCTTTGAAAAAGGGGAGTCAGTGCGTATTGTGGATGGGCCATTTAAAGATTTCTCTGGCAATGTTGAAGATGTTAACTACGAGAAAAGCAAGTTGCACGTATCGGTCGTTATTTTTGGTCGTTCAACACCAGTAGAGCTTGAGTTTGCGCAAATAGAAAAAGAAGTCTAAAGAGCTTTCAAATAAATAGTTGGTCAGGTAATTTTTTAACGGGGAGCTAAATTAATTTAGCGTTTGTACCCACTTTAGGAGTAAATCGTATGGCAAAGAAAGTTATAGGCTATATCAAGTTGCAGATTCCTGCAGGTAAAGCTAATCCAAGTCCTCCAGTTGGTCCAGCATTGGGTCAACGCGGTCTGAATATTATGGAATTTTGTAAGGCATTTAATGCGGCAACCCAAGGCGTAGAGCCTGGCTTGCCAATTCCAGTAGTAATTACTGCGTTTGCAGATAAGAGCTTCACTTTTGTAATGAAGTCACCTCCAGCAACGATTTTAATTAAAAAGGCTGCGGGTATTACTAAAGGTTCTCCACGTCCACATACGGACAAAGTTGGCAAAATCACACGTGCTCAAGCTGAAGAAATCGTTAAAACAAAACAGGCTGATTTGTCTGCTGCCGATATGGACGCTGCAGTGCGCACTATCGCAGGTAGTGCACGTAGTATGGGCATTGAAGTGGAGGGTGTATAACATGGCTAAAAGAATTAACGCATTACGTGCAAAAGTAGATCGTAACAAATTATATCCAGTTGTTGAAGGCTTATCTTTAGTCAAAGAAAATGCAACTGCAAAGTTCAATGAGTCAATTGATGCAGTGGTAAATCTTGGTATTGATGCTCGTAAATCGGACCAATTGGTTCGTGGTGCTATTGTATTGCCAAATGGCACAGGCAAAACAACGCGTGTAGCCGTGTTTGCTCAAGGAGCACAAGCTGAGGCTGCTAAGGCTGCTGGTGCTGATATTGTTGGTTTTGAAGATTTAGCTGAACAAGTTAAAGCGGGTGTAATGGATTTTGATGTTGTGATTGCTACCCCAGATGCAATGCGTATCGTAGGTGCGCTGGGCCAAGTATTGGGTCCACGTGGGTTAATGCCAAATCCTAAAGTAGGTACAGTTACACCAGATGCAGCGACAGCAGTTAAGAATGCAAAAGCAGGTCAAGTGCAATACCGTACTGATAAAGGCGGTATCGTGCACTGCACAATCGGCCGTGCATCTTTCACGGTTGAGCAGTTGCAAGGTAATTTGCTTGCATTAGTTGATGCGCTCAATAAAGCTAAGCCAGCAGCTTCAAAAGGTATTTACCTTAAAAAACTATCAGTTTCGAGCACAATGGGCGCTGGCGTACGCGTTGACCAAGCAAGCTTGACTGCATAAAAGTAATTGAATCATGGGTAAGCCTAGGTTTAGGCTTTCTCACAAAGGGCTTTGGGCTTGTTGCTATATTTCAGCTTATAACGCTAAATAAAGTAGCAAGGTTATCAAAGACCGTAGGTGTTCGAAAGAACTTAATGTAAGTAAGTGTAGGATGGGCGAAGAAGTGAATGTTGCTTCGACCTCTGTCTTATCCGGACTAAATCCTACGCAGATGGCGTATCCCTAAACTAAGAAGAATATCTCCTAGTGAGTGGTCGCCGTAAAATGGCTTTTAATTTTTGATTAAGAGCAGATTCTGTTTTAGTAATAAGGCAGAGATTTTAACGGAAGGAGTAAAGACTTTGAGTCTAAATCTAACAGAGAAAAAGGCGGTCGTTGCTGAAGTGGGTGCTCAAGTGGCGCAAGCTCAGGCAATTGTGCTTGCTGAGTATCGTGGTATTGCCGTGTCAGACTTGACAGTGCTTCGTGCTGAAGCTCGGAAATCGGGCGTATATTTACGTGTACTTAAAAACACGTTGGTACGACGTGCCGTTGAAGGAACACCATTCTCAGCGCTAGCAACCAATATGGTTGGTCCGTTGGTATTTGGTATTTCTACTGACCCAGTGGCGGCAGCAAAAGTACTTAACAATTTTGCTAAAACCAACGATAAACTTGTGATTAAAGCTGGTGCGATTCCAAACCAAGTATTGGATGTTGCAGGTGTGCAAGCTTTAGCTTCTACACTTAGTCGTGAAGAATTGCTTGCTAAATTTGCACGTACGCTCAACGAAGTGCCTACTAAATTCGCTCGTGCGATAGCGGCTATTCGTGACGCTAAAGCTGCTTAAATCTCAACACTATATAATTTATTTTAAAGGACTATTCAAATGGCAATTTCAAATGCAGATATTTTAGAAGCAATTGGTTCAAGAACAGTTTTGGAATTAACTGAACTAATTAAAGAAATCGAAGAAAAATTTGGCGTATCAGCGGCAGCAGTTGCGGTGGCAGCAGCAGGTGGTGCAGCTCCAGCAGCAGCGGCTGCAGAGCAATCAGAGTTTAATGTTGTTCTTTTAAGCGCTGGCGAGCAAAAAGTAAGTGTTATTAAAGCAGTTCGTGAATTAACTGCTTTGGGCTTGAAAGAAGCTAAAGATTTAGTTGATGGCGCGCCTAAAGTAATTAAAGAAGGTGTAAGTAAGGCTGATGCTGACGCTGCGCTGAAGAAATTGATTGAAGCTGGCGCAACTGGCGAAATCAAGTAATTCATATCAGAATATGTGAATTAGGCTGACGGGAAACCGTCAGCCTTCGCCGTTTGTAACGACGTAAAGTTGTAATCGTTTTAAAAAGTGTAAATAAATTTTTAACAAATGAAGTTAGAAATAAACGTGCTTTTAATCTTTTAGTAAGATTTTTTTAAGCATTTTAATTTCTGCCCTCAAACCTTAGGAGATGCAATGAGCTATTCCTTTACCGAAAAAAAACGCCTTCGTAAAAGTTTTGCCAAACGCGAGAGTGTTCAAGAAATTCCCTATTTACTTGCAATGCAGTTAGAGTCATATAAAGCTTTCTTACAGGCTGATATTCCTGCGGATAAACGTACAGAAGATGGGTTGCAGTCAACTTTTAGTTCTATTTTTCCAATCGTCAGCCATTCAGGTAATGCGCGATTAGATTATGTGAGCTATCAATTAGGCGCTGAGCCTTTTGATGTAAAAGAATGTCAACAACGAGGTTTAACTTACGCAGCGCCATTACGCGTAAAAGTGCGTTTGACCATAATGGATAAAGAGGCTTCTAAACCGACTGTTAAAGAAGTAAAAGAGCAAGAAGTCTATATGGGCGAGTTGCCCTTGATGACGGAGAATGGCTCGTTTGTCATTAACGGTACGGAGCGCGTCATTGTTTCACAATTACATCGTAGCCCTGGTGTATTCTTTGAACATGACCGTGGTAAAACCCACAGCTCAGGTAAATTGTTATTCTCGGCACGTATTATTCCTTATCGTGGCTCATGGTTGGATTTTGAGTTTGATCCGAAGGATTACTTATACTTCCGTATTGATCGTCGTCGCAAGATGCCGGTTACAACGTTGCTTAAAGCATTGGGTTATACGCCAGAACAAATTATTAATACATTCTTTGACTTTGATACGTTTAATATTGGTGCCAAAGGTGTTGAGTTTACCTTGGTTCCAGACCGCTTGCGTGGTGAAGTTGCGAAGTTCGATATAGTAGCTAAAGATGGCACCGTATTGGTTGCCAAAGATAAGCGCATTACCGTTAAGCATATTCGTGAAATGGAAAAGGCTGGCGTAAGTAAGATTGCTGTTCCACAAGACTTTATTTTAGGGCGTGCAATCGCAAACAACATCGTTGATAAAGAAACCGGTGAAATTGTTGCCAATGCCAATGATGAGATTACAGAATCATTATTAGAAAAATTAATCGACGCTAAAGTGAGCGAAATTAATACACTTTATTCTAATGATTTAGATCACGGAGACTACATTTCTCAAACACTCCGTATTGATGATATTCCTGACCAATATAGTGCACGTGTGGCAATTTATCGTATGATGCGTCCGGGTGAGCCGCCAACTGAAGAGTCAGTGGAGGCGCTATTCCAAGGTTTATTCTTTAACGAAGATCGTTATGACTTGTCGCGTGTAGGTCGAATGAAATTTAACCGTAGAGCATTTCCGGTTAAGGCTGAAGAGCGCCAGTCTAATTGGATGCGCAGGTTCTATGAGTCAATTGGTCCACGTGGTGCAGAGGGTTCAAATATACTCTCAAATGAAGATATACTCGCAGTGATTGGGGTATTGCTCGAGTTGCGTAATGGCCGTGGTGAAATTGATGATATTGATCACTTGGGTAACCGTCGTATCCGCTCGGTGGGCGAGTTGGCAGAAAACCAATTCCGCACAGGCTTGGTTCGTGTAGAACGTGCTGTAAAGGAACGTTTATCTCAGGCGGAATCAGATAACTTGATGCCTCATGATTTGATTAACGCTAAACCAGTGTCAAGCGCGATTCGTGAGTTCTTTGGTTCTAGTCAGTTATCACAATTTATGGACCAGACAAATCCACTGTCTGAAATCACCCATAAGCGCCGTATTTCAGCCTTGGGCCCTGGTGGTCTCACACGTGAGAGAGCTGGTTTTGAGGTGCGTGATGTCCACTCAACACATTACGGTCGCGTATGTCCGATTGAAACGCCAGAAGGTCCAAACATTGGCTTAATTAACTCATTGGCGCTATATGCACGTACGAATGAATATGGCTTCTTAGAAACGCCATATCGTCGTGTAGAAGGCAATAAAGTGTCAGACACGATTGATTACCTATCGGCGATCGAAGAAAGTCAGTACATGATTGCGCAAGCGAATACTGAACTTGATAAAAAGAATACGTTTACTGATGACTTAATTTCATCTCGCTATCACAATGAATTTACCATGACACAGCCTGAACGCGTTCAGTATATGGACGTGGCACCAGGTCAAATTGTTTCAGTTGCAGCATCACTAATTCCATTCTTGGAACATGATGACGCGAACCGCGCATTGATGGGTGCGAACATGCAGCGTCAGGCTGTGCCGTGTCTTCGTGCAGAAAAAGCGGTTGTAGGAACGGGTATTGAGCGTACTGTGGCTGTGGACTCGGGCACTACTGTTCAGGCTCGTCGTGGCGGCGTTGTCGATTACGTGGATTCTGGCCGTATTGTTGTTCGCGTAAACGACGAAGAAGCTAAAGATGGAGAAGTTGGCGTAGATATTTACAATTTAACTAAATATACGCGTTCGAATCAAAATACAAACATTAACCAGCGACCGTTAGTAAAAGTAGGTGACCTACTTGCGCGAGGTGATGTGATTGCCGATGGCGCATCAACGGATATGGGTGAGTTGGCGCTTGGGCAAAATATGCTGGTGGCCTTTATGCCGTGGAATGGCTATAACTACGAAGACTCAATTCTTATATCAGAGAGAGTTGTAGCAGATGACCGTTACACTTCAATTCATATTGAAGAGCTAACCGTAGTTGCCAGAGATACTAAGCTTGGCCCTGAGGAAATCACGCAAGATATTTCTAACTTGAGCGAGCGCATGCTTGGTCGTTTAGATGAAGTGGGTATTATCTATATCGGTGCAGAGGTAGAGGCCGGAGATGTTTTGGTGGGTAAAGTGACACCAAAAGGCGAAACACAATTAACACCAGAAGAAAAATTGTTAAGAGCAATTTTCGGTGAAAAAGCATCGGATGTAAAAGACACTTCATTGCGAGTACCTTCAGGAATGAGTGGAACTGTCATTGATGTTCAGGTGTTTACCCGTGAGGGACTTGAGCGTGACTCACGTGCGCAACAGATTATCGATGATCAGTTGGCGCATTATAAAACTGACCTTGCTGACCAAATGCGTATCGTAGAAGATGATGCATTTGGACGTATCCGTCGATTGATTGAAGGTAAAGTCGCCTCTGGTGGGCCGAATAAGTTGAAAAAAGGCGATACGTTAACTGCTGAGTATTTGGCTTCTGTAGGTCGCTACGACTGGTTTGATATTCGTCTAAGTGATGAAGATACAGCGCGCCAATTAGAGCAACTTAAAGATGGTTTAGCGCAAGCAAGGGTGGCATTTGATAGCAAATTTGAAGAGAAAAAACGTAAATTAACACAAGGTGATGAGTTGCCAGCTGGCGTACAGAAGATGGTTAAAGTCTACTTGGCTGTTAAACGTCGCATTCAGCCGGGTGATAAAATGGCTGGACGCCATGGTAACAAAGGTGTTATTTCAAAAATCTGTCCTGTTGAAGATATGCCACATATGGCTGATGGAACACCGATGGATATTGTATTGAATCCACTCGGCGTTCCATCACGGATGAACATCGGTCAGATTTTAGAAACGCATTTAGGCTGGGCAGCAAAAGGTTTAGGGCATCGTATTGATGAGATGCTACGTACTGAAGTGAAAACAGCGGAAATTCGTAAATTCTTAGATCAAATCTATAATGACAGTACAGGTAAAAAAGAGGATATCAAGTCCTTTACCGATGGCGAAGTGTTGGAATTGGCGCGGAATTTAACAAATGGGGTTCCGTTTGCAACGCCGGTGTTTGATGGCGCTGCTGAATCTGATATTAAAGCGATGCTTGACTTAGCTTTCCCTGATGATGACCCTCGTACCAAGCAATTACAATTTTCTGCCGGTAAAACGCAGGTGAAGTTATTTGACGGTCGCACAGGTGATGCTTTTGAACGCCCAGTGACGGTTGGTTATATGCACGTATTGAAATTGCATCACTTGGTTGATGACAAAATGCATGCACGTTCAACAGGTCCTTACTCACTCGTGACACAACAACCACTGGGCGGTAAAGCGCAATTTGGTGGTCAACGTTTCGGTGAGATGGAGGTTTGGGCCCTTGAAGCTTACGGTGCATCATATACGTTACAAGAAATGTTGACGGTGAAATCTGATGACGTGACTGGACGTACAAAAGTATATGAAAACATTGTTAAAGGCGAACACAAAATTGATGCTGGTATGCCGGAATCATTTAACGTGTTAGTGAAAGAAATCCGTTCACTCGCAATCGACATCGACCTAGATCGCAATTAAATTATAGATATGCGCCCTCAAGTGGGCGCATTGTAAGGAGAACAGACTTGAAAGCTCTATTAGACTTATTTAAGCAAGTTACCCAAGAAGAAGAGTTTGATGCAATTAAAATTGCGTTGGCCTCACCTGAAAAAATCCGTTCATGGTCATATGGCGAAGTGAAAAAGCCGGAAACTATCAACTACCGTACATTCAAGCCTGAGCGTGATGGCTTGTTCTGTGCAAAAATCTTTGGTCCAATCAAAGATTACGAGTGCCTATGCGGTAAATACAAACGCTTGAAGCATCGTGGTGTGATCTGTGAAAAATGTGGCGTTGAAGTAACTTTATCTAAAGTACGTCGTGAGCGCATGGGCCATATTGACCTTGCTTCACCGGTCGCGCATATCTGGTTCTTGAAGTCATTACCAAGCCGTTTGGGCATGGTGCTAGATATCGCTTTACGTGACATTGAACGCGTATTGTATTTTGAAGCATTTATCGTGGTTGATCCTGGCATGACACCTCTCACACGAGGCCAGTTGTTGACAGAAGACGATTACCTAGCAAAAGTTGAAGAGTATGGTGACGAATTCAATGCTGTTATGGGTGCTGAGGCAGTTCGTGAGCTATTGCGTACAATGGATATTGAGCGCGAAGTCACAACCTTGCGCCAAGATTTGGCAGCAACAGGTTCTGAGGCAAAAATTAAGAAAATCGCAAAGCGCTTAAAAGTGCTAGAGGCTTTCCAAAAATCTGGTATTAAACCAGAGTGGATGATTTTAGAAATCTTACCAGTATTGCCTCCGGAGTTACGTCCACTGGTGCCATTGGATGGCGGCCGTTTTGCAACGTCAGATTTGAACGATTTATATCGTCGTGTGATTAACCGTAATAACCGTTTAAAACGCTTGTTAGAGTTAAAAGCACCAGAAATTATCGTACGTAACGAAAAACGTATGTTGCAAGAAGCGGTGGATTCGCTCTTAGATAACGGTCGTCGCGGTAAAGTGATGACTGGTGCTAACAAGCGCCCATTGAAGTCACTCGCTGACATGATTAAGGGTAAGGGCGGTCGTTTCCGTCAAAACTTGTTGGGTAAACGTGTGGATTACTCAGGTCGTTCAGTGATTGTGGTTGGTCCACAATTGAAATTGCACCAATGCGGTCTACCTAAGAAAATGGCTTTGGAATTATTCAAGCCATTCATTTTCCATAAATTGGAAGTGTTAGGCATTGCAACAACCATTAAAGCAGCGAAGAAAAAAGTAGAAGAAGAAGGACCAGAAGTTTGGGATATTCTCGAGGATGTCATCCGCGAGCATCCAGTACTATTGAACCGTGCGCCTACATTGCACCGTTTAGGTATACAAGCGTTTGAACCTATTTTGATTGAAGGTAAAGCCATTCAATTGCACCCACTCGTCTGTGCGGCATTCAACGCCGACTTCGATGGTGACCAAATGGCTGTTCACGTTCCATTGAGTCTTGAGGCTCAGATGGAGGCACGTACTTTGATGTTGGCATCAAACAACGTATTGTCTCCTGCAAACGGCGAGCCAATTATTGTGCCTTCACAGGATATCGTGTTGGGCTTGTATTACATGACCCGTGACAAAGTTGCTGCACGTGGCGAGGGTATGCGATTTGCGGATGTAAAAGAAGTGCAACGTGTGTTTGACCAAGGCTTAATCGATCTTCACGCGAAAATCACTGTCCGAATTAAAGAGTATGAACTTGATTTGAATGGTGTTAAAACTGAAAAAACGACCCGCTATGAAACGACAGTAGGGCGCGCGTTACTTTCAGAAATTATGCCAGCTGGACTAGCATTTAGTAATATTGATAAAGCGCTGAAAAAGAAAGAAATATCCAAGCTTATTAACGCCAGCTTCCGTAAAGTTGGCATCCGTGAAACGGTTATTTTTGCTGATAAATTGATGTATACGGGCTACTCTTATGCAACTAAAGCAGGCATTTCAATTAGCATTAATGACATGTTGGTTCCAAAAGAAAAGGAGCAGTTGATTGCCGCTGCGGATGCTGAGGTCAAAGAAATTGAAGATCAATATGTATCTGGTCTTGTAACTCAAGGTGAGCGATACAATAAGGTTGTAGATATTTGGGGTCGTGCAGGTGATAAAGTCGCTGATGCCATGATGAAGCAACTGAAGGAAGAAGATGTCCTAGACGCTGACGGTAAGCAAGTAAAAGATAAAGCAGGCAAGGTGTTACGACAAGAGTCGTTCAATGCAATCTATATGATGGCGGACTCTGGAGCGCGTGGTTCTGCGGCGCAGGTTCGTCAATTAGCCGGCATGCGTGGTTTGATGGCTAAACCTGATGGCTCAATCATTGAAACACCAATTAAAGCGAACTTCCGTGATGGGTTGAATGTATTGCAATACTTTATTTCAACTCACGGTGCACGTAAAGGTCTAGCTGATACGGCGTTAAAAACAGCAAACTCGGGATATTTAACACGTCGTCTAGTGGATGTAACGCAAGACTTGGTAGTGACTGAACACGATTGCGGCACTACGGATGGTTTGGTAACTAAAGCGCTAGTTAAAGGTGGTGAGGTCATTGAGCCTTTGCACGATCGTATCTTAGGTCGTACGGCAGCATTGGACGTCATTAATCCAGAAACACAGGAAGTTATTTATGCAGCGGGTACGTTGCTCACTGAGGACGAAGTTGAACGTATTGATGCCTTAGGTATTGATGAAGTGAAAGTACGTACAGCGCTGACTTGCGACACCCGCTATGGTATTTGTGCGAAATGTTACGGTCGTGACTTGGGTCGTGGTAAGCTCATTAGCATGGGTGAAGCTGTTGGTGTGATTGCGGCGCAATCAATTGGTGAGCCAGGTACACAGCTGACCATGCGTACTTTCCACATTGGTGGTGCAGCTTCACGTGCAGCATCTGTTTCTCAGGTTGAAAGTAAATCAAATGGTGTGCTGAACTTCACGTCAACGATGCGTTATGTCACGAACGCAAGAGGTGAGCAAGTGGTCATTTCACGTAACGGTGAAGTATTAATTGCAGATGAAAACGGTCGTGAGCGTGAGCGCCATAAAGTGCCATACGGTGCAACATTACAGATTACGGATGGCAAGGCAGTAAAAGCTGGCCAAGCAATTGCAACATGGGATCCGCATACAAGACCAATTATCACTGAGTATGCTGGCCAAATCAAATTTGAAAACGTTGAAGAAGGTATTACTGTAGCTAAGCAGGTTGATGATGTGACCGGTTTGTCATCACTGGTTGTGATTGATCCTAAACAGCGTGCAGGCCAAACCAAAGGTCTCCGTCCGCAAGTTAAGCTTGTTGACGGGAATGGCGCAGAGGTGAAATTGGCTGGCAGTGATCAGACGGTCAATATTACCTTCCAGTTGGGTTGCATTATTACAGTGAAAGATGGGCAAGAAGTTGGTGTAGGTGAAGTCTTAGCTCGTATCCCACAAGAGTCATCAAAAACTCGCGATATTACGGGCGGTCTACCGCGCGTTGCAGAATTGTTTGAGGCGCGTTCACCTAAAGATGCGGGTATGCTGGCGGAAGTTACCGGTACTGTGTCCTTTGGTAAAGATACAAAGGGTAAACAACGTTTGGTTATTACCGACTTAGATGGCAACACAAATGAGTTTTTAATTCCTAAAGATAAACACGTTACTGCACATGATGGCCAAGTGGTAACCAAGGGTGAAACAATTGTGGATGGTCCCGCTGAGCCGCAAGATATCTTACGTCTTCAAGGCCGCGAAGCCTTGGCGCGTTATATCATCGACGAAGTGCAAGACGTTTATCGTTTACAAGGCGTTAAAATTAATGACAAGCACATTGAAGTTATTGTGCGTCAGATGTTGCGTCGTGTACGTGTAACCGATGCAGGTGACACTAGCTTCATCTTGGGTGAACAAGTAGAACGTGCTGATTTGTTGGCTGAAAATGAAGTCGTTATTGCACAAGACAAGCGGCCCGCGCAATTTGAATACGTGTTGCTGGGTATTACTAAAGCTTCATTATCAACGGACTCATTCATATCAGCTGCTTCATTCCAAGAAACAACGCGTGTTTTAACTGAAGCAGCAATTTTAGGAAAACGTGATGATTTACGTGGTCTGAAAGAAAACGTCATTGTTGGCCGCTTGATTCCTGCAGGTACAGGCTTAGCGTATCATGAAGCACGCAAGCGTGCGGCGGTAGCAGGTGGTGTTCCAGCTAAAGAAATTGCAGCTGAGGCGCTATTCAAAGATGCTGAAGTGGTTATTGACGAAGTTGCAGGCGTTGAAGTGGAATCAAGTGCTGGAGAAGTATCAAAAGAGTAATATGGGAATTTAAATCTTGACATTGAGGCTTAGGCTAAATACAATGCTTGGTTTTTCAGGATAGCCTTATTGCCATTTAGTAAAGCTGTCCTGCTTGTTTGTCATTTAAGCAATTTAAATTTGTTTAAATAAGATAAGTTTATTAAAGAATATATTTAGAGGTTATAGGCGATGCCAACCATCAATCAGTTAATACGTAAACCACGCGCAAAAGTGGTTACAAAAAGTAAAGTGCCAGCTCTTGAGGCTTGCCCACAAAAGCGTGGAGTATGCACTCGTGTGTACACAACCACGCCAAAAAAACCAAACTCAGCTTTGCGTAAGGTTGCAAAAGTGCGTTTAACCAATGGCTATGAAGTGATTAGCTATATTGGGGGTGAAGGTCATAACTTGCAAGAGCACAGCGTAGTCTTGCTACGCGGTGGTCGTGTAAAAGACTTGCCAGGTGTGCGCTACCATATGGTGCGTGGTAGCTTGGATACGGCAGGTGTTAAAGATCGTAAACAGTCACGTTCTAAATATGGTGCTAAGCGTCCTAAAGAAGCTAAAGCAAAGTAATAATGAAATTTTAAGCGGCTAACCGAATGCCCTGCCAATGTATTTGCTGGCAAAACATAATTGATAATAGAGAGTTGAGAAAAGCATGCCAAGACGTAGAGAAGTCCCTAAGCGTAATATTCTTCCAGACCCAAAATTCGGAAGTACAGAAGTATCAAAATTTGTAAACGTGTTAATGACGGGCGGAAAAAAATCTGTAGCAGAGCGTATTTTGTATGGCGCTTTTGATCAAATTACAGCCAAAACTAGCAAGGATGCGTTGGAGGTTTTTACGCTTGCGTTAAATAACTTGCGACCGCTAGTTGAAGTGAAAAGCCGCCGTGTAGGTGGTGCTAATTATCAAGTCCCAGTAGAGGTGCGCCCTAGCCGCCGTAGTGCGTTGGCAATGCGCTGGATGCGTGATGCAGCGCGTAAGCGTGGCGAGAAATCAATGGGATTGCGCTTAGCTGCGGAGTTGGTTGAAGCCTCTGAAGGTCGTGGTTCTGCAATGAAAAAACGTGAAGAAGTTCACCGTATGGCGGAAGCCAATAAAGCGTTCTCGCATTTCAGATTCTAAGTATTTAAAATGTACCTTTCGTTATGAAAGGTACATTTGTTTTTTTAGATTTGTTCTTTAAGAATTATAAGCAATAATATTTAAGCAAAGGTAATAACCGTGGCTCGTCAAACCCCTATTAATCGCTATCGTAATATTGGTATCTCTGCACATATTGATGCAGGTAAAACAACTACGACAGAGCGTATTCTTTTTTACACAGGCGTTAACCATAAAATTGGCGAGGTGCATGATGGCGCCGCTACCATGGACTGGATGGAGCAGGA
>JAKQTB010000143.1 GCA_029569495.1 Pseudomonadota bacterium
CTTAAAAAACGCCGAAATACGAATCTCTTTTTTAGCTTTTAACTTGCCACCCTGCACGCGCGAAATGGCAGTGTTTAGCCCTAGCGCATGATGCTCAATGCTGAGTTTGCTGTCGTAATGCACTTTGTTGAGCGGCGGAGCCGTGCGCAAATAGGCCTGTTTAATCTCATGACAATATTCATACAAGGCTTTATCCGTTTGAATTGCATGTGCATTTGGATAACGCTTGGCTATGTAATCGCCCAATTTATTTTCAGCCTGCAACTGTAAAATTTTCTTTTGCAGGTGAGGCGGGTAGTGTTGTAGATATTTGAGGGTGGTCATTGGCGTAAGTCAATAAATTTAGTCGTGTAACTACAATAAAATTCGCTGTCTTTTCTGTAGTTGCTGCATCCCCAAAAGTTACGATTTTTGGTTAAATGAAGAGTACCGTTACATTTAGGACAAATGGGTTCTTTAAAATCGCATCTTGGATTTTCGCATACTCTAAATTTACCATTTGTTTCTAAGCCACTGCCACATCGCTCACAGGCATTTTCAGTGTGCCTGCAAACTGGGTAATTGCTACAACCAAAAAAACTACCATGTTTACCATCTATAGGCTTCAAAAATCCCGTTTTACAAATCGGGCAATTACTGGCTATCTTATATTGAAAACGTTCCCCATGAAACTCATCGGTCAGTATTGGGTACCCATTATCAATGACCTCAACAACAAATGGCGATGGCTTGCTGGCATCTGTAATTAAATATACGTGATGCCGTGCTCTGGTGAGCGCAACGTAAAATAGCCGTCGTTCTTCAGCATGTTTATAGGGTTCAGATTTAGGTAGTAACAATTCTAATAATGGGTTCGTTGATTTTTCAGAGGGAAAGCCGCCTTTATTCATATCAAAAACTACTACGTAATCCGCTTCTTTACCTTTTGAAGTGTGTACTGTCATTTGCTCAATATTATTTTCGTGAATATCAATTGAATGGTATTTGCTGTAGCTGGCAAATTTTTTGGCATATTCGCTGATGCGATAACTAGAAATAGGTTTGTCTTTCATTTTATGGGTTAGTTTTCCGTGTTAAATTTTCAACTTAACCAACACCATTTTCACCCCTCGCCAAACTTTAGGTAATAGCCAAAACAGCAATACAATAAATCCGCAAAGGATGCCTATAAACACTGCAGGGTGGGCAAACATCAACCAGCCGCCCGTAATCAGCGCGCTTTCTTCACCAAACGAGGCGGCGATATTGCTGACTGGCTCAGGTGAGGTGTTAATTAATGCGCGGCTGCCTGCTTTGGTGGCGTGCGTTGCGCCTGCAAGCGAGGCGCCGAGTAGGGCTGCGATGGTGGCGATAACAGGGTCGCTGGTGTTAATCGCGCCCATCGCTAACAGTGCGCCAGCGGGGATGCGGATAAAAGTTTGAATGCTATCCCACATGGTATCTACATAGGGGATTTTATCGGCTAAAAATTCAATCACAGCTAGCAAGCCAGCCACAGCAATCACAATCGGGTTGCTGAGTATATCTAAGGTAGCGGGCAGTTGTATGTAGCCAAATTTATTCATCATGCCCACGGCAAACACGGTGATATAAAGCCGCAGTCCGCTAGCCCAACTGAGGCCGCCCGCAAGGGCCAGATTCGAGATGAGTTCCATATGTTAGGTAGTTTGGTTTCTCTTTGTGGCTAATTTGGCCTCAAATTTTTCACGGTTGATGATAAAGCGCTCATGCGTGCCTGTTGAAATTAAATCAATGCCATCATGTGCTTCTACATTAAAAGTTAGTTTTCTGCCATCAATCGCGATGAGTTCAACATGAGCCGTGACTTCTAAACCGATGGGCGTAGCTGCTTGATGGCTTACATTGATATGAGTGCCAACAGTTTGCTCAAATGGCCAATCAAGGTAGGGATGAATGGCTTTGATGCAGGCCCACTCTAAAAAGCCCACTAAAAAACCAGTGGCAAATACTTCAGGCATGGCAATAAATTCTGTGGCTTCAGGGTATAAAGCTGGCACGGTTTTAGACTGCGGCACAACAAACGTGTGCGTGTATTGAATGCCCGTTTTTAATGAGTCTTTCATGCTTTACTTTTGGCCAAAAAATGTCATTACAACATAGTTTTTGCTAAAGACAAATGCACAAACAACAAAAAAGGAGGCATGGCCTCCTTGGTGAAAAATGTGAAGGTTAAAGGTTATTCAACCAGTAAATCACGCTTATCCGGTACGCCATTCATGGCATCCGCATCTTCAAGAGGCTCTTTACGTGCAGAAATGACAGGCCATATTTTAGCTAAACGCGCGTTGAGTGCAATATATTCCTGCTGGTTAGCCGGAACGTCATCTTCAGCAAAAATGGCTTCGGCAGGGCATTCTGCTACGCATAAAGTGCAATCAATGCATTCGTCCGGGTCAATCGCCAAAAAGTTTGGGCCTTCTACAAAGCAGTCAACTGGGCAAACATCTACACAGTCAGTATATTTACATTGAATACAGTTTTCGGTGACAACATAGGTCATTTCTTCAGTCCTTAACAGCTAAAAAGCGTAAAACGCTATTTTATTAGAAAATTAGTTTATTTGCATGGCTTAATTCTTGCGCCATATCAAATAGATGTTAAACAATCATGCCTGCACCAACAGTATTATTGGTGCTTTCATCTATCACGATAAAAGCGCCAGTCGCACGGTTTTGGCTGTAACTGTCAACCATCAGTGGTTGAGCGAGTTTAAAACTGATGCGTGCGATATCATTCATTTTCAGGTCAGTTGTTGTTTGCTGCTCAAGCGTATTAACATCCACTTTATAAGAAATTGCACCCACTTTTGCTTTAGATTCTCGCGTGGTGTGGCGAATAATATAGGTGCGCGCTGTAGACATTGGTGTTTCTGAAAGCCAGCAAACAAAAGCCTCAATCTGTTTGACGGGGGCAATGTTGCTACCAGTTTTAACAATCATATCACCGCGTGAAGTATCAATTTCGTCTTCTAACAACAGCGTGATGCTTTGTTCGGTTTGCGCACTTTGTAGCTGAGCTTCACCAAGTTGAATGGCCTTTACTTTTGATTGATAGCCATTGGGTAACACGGTAACTGCATCGCCCACTGCAATGTCACCACTTTCAACGCGGCCCATAAAGCCTCTAAAATCATGTAACGCTACATCTGCACTGGCATGTGGGCGACACACAAATTGAACAGGAAAGCGAAACTCTTCAGATTGTTCTGTATGGGCAGCAGGGGCTTTTTCAAGCATTTCAAGCAGTGTTTCACCCTGATACCAAGGCATGCTGTCTAAGCGGTCAACCAGCATATCGCCATTGAGCGCAGACATTGGAATAAAGCGTATATCCCTTGCTTGCGCCAAGCCAATTTCTTTGGCAAACGCTGTGTAATCAGCACAAATTTTGTCATAAATGGCTTGGTCGTAATTGACTAAATCCATCTTGTTGACTGCAACAACAATATGCTGAATGCCCACTAAATGGGCTAAATAGCTGTGACGTCTTGTTTGCGTTAATACGCCACGGCGTGCATCAATCAGAATAATCGCTAAGTTAGCTGTAGAAGCCGCGGTCACCATGTTGCGCGTATATTGTTCGTGGCCTGGCGCATCCGCAATAATGTACTTACGTGTTCCAGTGCTGAAATAACGGTAAGCGACATCAATCGTAATGCCTTGCTCGCGCTCAGCCTGCAGGCCATCGGTAAGTAATGATAAATCTACCGCTTCCATGCCACGTTTTTTCGAGGTGTTCGAAATTTGCGTGAGCGTATCTGCCAAAATAGTTTTGGTATCAAATAACAGGCGACCAATCAGAGTGCTTTTGCCATCGTCCACGCTGCCGCATGTCATAAAGCGTAATAGAGAATCGTTTTGTGTTTTATTTGTCATTTAGAAATAACCTTCTTTTTTGCGCTGTTCCATTGAAGCGTCTGAGGTTTGGTCATCCAAGCGGGTAGCGCCGCGTTCGGTAATGGTAGTGGTGGCCGTTTCCAGCACAATTTTGCTCACATTATCGGCATCTGAAATAACTGGCGCCGTGCAGGTGATATCACCTACCGTGCGAAAACGCACTTGCATATTGATGATTTCTTCACCTGTTTTAGGTGGATTTACCACATCGCCATTCGCTAATGGTACGTTGATTGGCACAATCGCACCGCCACGCATTACAACATCACGCTGATGCGCAAAATAAATACTTGGAAGTTGAAGGTTTTCGCGCTCAATGTATTGCCAAACATCCATTTCTGTCCAGTTGGATATTGGAAAGGCGCGGATATTTTCACCTTTGTGCGAACGAGCGTTGTACAGGTTCCATAGTTCTGGACGCTGATTTTTTGGATCCCACTGACCAAACTCATCCCGGAAACTCATGATGCGTTCTTTGGCGCGGGCTTTTTCTTCATCGCGTCTTGCACCGCCGATGCAACAATCAAAACCGAATTCTTCAATGGCTTCAAGTAAAGTGACCGATTGATGTTTATTGCGCGGCTCATCTGGTGTTTTTAAAACAACGGTGCCACGTTTCATCGAGTCTTCAACTGAGCGCACAATTAAGCGCTCACCGAGTTCTGCTGCACGTTGGTCACGAAAATTGATGACTTCTTGGTAATTGTGCCCAGTATCAATATGTAGCAATGGAAATGGAAATTTTCCTGGACGAAAGGCTTTTTCGGCCAATCGCAAAATACATAGCGAGTCTTTACCACCTGAAAAAAGCAGCACGGGGTTGCTACATTGGCCAGCAACTTCGCGCAGAATATGGATGGCTTCAGCTTCTAGCCAATCGAGATGTGATAAAGGTTGTTTATTCATTATATTCAATAAGATATTAGATTATTTTAATAGATTGCTTTAATTTACTTTACTTTTTTACGTGCAAACCGCATTCTTTGTTTTGTGGGTCTTCCCACCACCAACGTCCAGCGCGAATATCTTCACCCATGGCTACAGCGCGTGTGCAGGGTGCGCAGCCGATACTTGGGTAAAATTGGTCGTGTAGCTTATTATAAGGCACTTCATGCATGCGAATGTAGGCCCAGATTTCTTGTTCGGTCCAATCGCTGAGAGGGTTAAGCTTTTCAAGCTGATTTGCGGTGTCGAACTCTCTAACAGGTAGGCTGGCCCTAGTAGTGGCCTGCGCGGCTCTCATGCCCGTAATCCATGCGGCTTTATTTTTTAAAGCACGTTGTAGCGGCTCAACTTTACGCATGTGACAACATGCCTTGCGCAAGTCGATGGATTCATAAAACGCATTGATGCCATTTAATTTTACGTAAGTTTCAACGGCATCCGCGTGAGGAAAATAAACATTAAGCTTGGTGTTGTAATGCTTTTCAGTGGCACTCATTAAATCGTAAGTTTCTACAGGTAAGCGGCCAGTATCTAGAGAAAAGATTTCAATATTGAGCGCATTCTTTAAAATGATATCAGTCAGCACCATGTCTTCTGCACCCAAACTATTGGCAAAGGTGACGTTATTTGCACCAAATTCAATGCTCGTATTGTTGAGTAGAGTGAGCGTGCTGGTTGCTTTAGCCTTTACGCTGGCAACAAGTGCGTCTGTCAGCGCTGGCCGCGTAGCGGGGTTATTTGTCGCTGGCTTTAACATCGTCACACCTGAGTCGAAATTGTCGGCCATTTATGCACCTCTGTTGTAACGCTTAAAGACTGGGCGGGGCTCATCCACTGCGCCTTGGTAGGGCTGTGTGAAATCATTCAGGCTGGCAATCGCGTCTTGAGCGGAGCGATCAGCACGAATAACAAAGCTGGTAAAACCGCTGCGTTTTAAGAAAAACAGTTGGTCTCGCAACACGTCACCAAACGCGCGCAATTCATTTTTAAAGCCATAACGTGTACGTAATAAATTGCCAAGTGAAAAGATACGGCCATCAGCAAAACGCTCTACAAATATCGCGATGAAGGGTAGGTGATTTAAATCGGCCTGTGCTTGTGTGAGGGTTTCTAACAGTTCATGCGTTGCCAGCCAAACACCAATTTCGCCCTGCGCGATACGCGTTTTCAATGCCTGTTGACGGGCAATAAATACGCTTAAAGGCACAATAACATTGCCAGTTTCAGGAATCACGGTGTTGGCAACTTGTGCCTCAGTCACGGTTTGTTCACCCGTTAATTTGAATAACACCACTTTACCTGCCTGTTTGCGTTCTTCCACTTGTGATTCTGGTAGCTTCACTAAAGTCCAGTTGTCACTAGCGACGCTAGCAACATCATTTTTTAGGCTAATTAAGCTACTCATGCCGTCACCTCTGTGTTTGTTTCTTTAGGGGAATAGACATGCGCTTTGAAGGGCGCAATGCCTAGGCGCCGCACAGTGTCAATAAAACGCTCATCAGCGGTGCGTTCTTTTAAATAAACTTCTATCAGTTTTTGCACGACATTGGGCATTTCATCGGCGGAGAATGAAGGGCCAATCACGTTGCCAATGCTGGCATCGTTGCCTTGCTTACCGCCAATGGTCACTTGATACCACTCCGAACCGTCTTTATCCACGCCCAAAATACCGATATGACCCACATGGTGGTGGCCGCAGGCATTCATACAACCTGAAATGTTAAGCTCTAACTCGCCAATATCATGCAAGTAATCAAGGTTATCAAACTGCATTTGAATGGCTTCAGCAATCGGGATACTTTTTGCATTCGCGAGCGAGCAGAAATCTCCACCCGGGCAGCAAATGATGTCTGTGAGTAAGCCAATATTTGGCGTTGCGAGGCCATTTGCACGGGCTTTTTCCCACAGGGGATACAGGTCGCTCAGTTTTACATCGGCCAATATCAGGTTTTGCTCATGCGAAGAGCGTAACTCACCAAAACTATAGGCATCAGCTAAATCAGCTACAGCCCACATTTGCTCAGAGGTGATATCACCTGGTGCGCTGCCGTGCGGCTTGAGTGAAAGCGTGACTGCTCGGTAACCTGCTTGTTTGTGTGGATGCACACACCGTTTTACCCAAGCGGCAAAGGCTGGATTGCTCGCAACCGCTGCATCAAAGTCCGCATTTTGCGCAGCTAAGGTTTCATAAGGCATCGCGTCAAAATGCTTTGCAACACGCGCTAGTTCAGTTTCCGTGATGGTATTTTCGTTATTTTTAAGGTGCGCCCACTCAGCTTCAACTTGGCTACGGAATTCATCAATCCCGAGCGCTTTTACAAGAATTTTGATACGTGCTTTGTAAATGTTGTCGCGGCGGCCATGCAGGTTATATACGCGGATAATGGCTTCACTATAGGTGAGGGCGTGTTGCCATTCTAAATGTTCACGAATCACGGTGCCTAAAATCGGCGTGCGGCCCAAACCGCCGCCTACCCAAACTTTAATCGCAATTTGGTTATTTGCATCACGGTAGAATTCAAGGCCAATATCATGCGCTTGGCACACGGCACGGTCTTCTTTTGTGCCTGAAACAGCAATTTTGAATTTGCGTGGCAATAATGCAAATTCAGGGTGAAAGGTACTCCATTGGCGCATAATTTCGGCCATCGCGCGTGGGTCAATCACTTCATCTGGAGCAATGCCAACAAATTGGTCAGTGGTGATGTTGCGAATACAGTTGCCAGAGGTTTGAATAGCGTGCATCTGCACAGTGGCAAGTTCTGCCAATATATCTGGCGTATCTTCAAGCCTTGGCCAGTTCAATTGCAAGTTTTGGCGGGTAGAAAAATGTCCGTAGCCTTTATCGTATTTTTTGGCAATATCGCCTAATTTGCGTAATTGTTTGCTTGAAAGCATGCCGTAAGGCACGGCGATACGTAACATAGGTGCCTGGCGTTGAATATACAAGCCATTTTGTAAGCGCAATGGGCGAAACTCATCTTCAGTGAGTTCGCCTGCTAGGTAGCGACGCGTTTGGTCACGATATTGTGCAACGCGTTCATCAACAATTTGTTGATCTATTTCATCATATTGATACATAAAGAATTTGATTCAGTCATTTAAAATTAAAAAATTTTTTACGATTAAAAAAGCTTACTCAGGCTGTATATGCTTACTGAACTAATCAGGCAGCCGACTAAAATCAATAACGTTTTAGTTTTAAAGTGCTTTGTGGCGTAAGCAGCAAAAGGCGCTGAAAATAAGCCGCCAACCACTAAACCTGCCACCATCACCCACACTTGCCCATCCAGTAGCGCAAAAAAAGCTGTGGCTGAAATTACCGTTAAGAAAAACTCGGCAAAATTGACTGTGCCAATGGTCGTGCGCGGATTATGTCCTGCCCCCACCAATGAAGTCGTCACGATTGGGCCCCAGCCACCGCCGCCAGCCGTATCCATAAAGCCGCCAAATACCGCCAAAGGTGCTACTTTAGCAGATTCAATGTCGGTTCTTAAGGTGATATGTTTAAAAGCTTTGCTCAATATGTATAAACCCATAATCAGTAAATAGCCGCTGATATAAGGTTTAATCGCTTTGCCATCAACATTGGTAATGACGTAAGCGCCAAGTAATACGCCGATGATGCCGGGAATCAATAAGTTAAAAAATAACTTTTTATTCACGTTGCCAAGTTTTACATGTGACACACCAGAAATACCCGTGGTGAACACTTCAGCTAAATGCGTAGCGCCTGTGGCGAGTGCAGGGGAAGCGCCAGAAGCCAATAAAAATGAGCTGGAAGTTAAGCCGTAAGCCATACCCAATGCGCCATCAATCGCTTGTGCAATTAACCCCACAATGACGGCGTTCCAAAATATGGGGTTATGCAAGGCTTCTTTAATCAGGTCTAGGCCAGACGTCTGATGGCCATTAAATAATTTAAAAATCAGAAAAAAAGCCAAGCCCAGAAGTGTGGCAATGGCCAAATATGAAGCGGTGATCAAAATAGGGTGAACTGCGGCCTCGGCAATTTGGCGCTCAAGCGGCGGCAAACCAAGTGCTTCGTGGTCGTGCGAAAGTGTGCTTTCAGAGAGGTCTAAGTCTCTAATTTTCATACTGAATCATCCAAAATTGAATATTGATTTACCAAGCGCTTTTGCTAAAGAAATTACGCAGTGAGTACTGGTTTATTGAGGTGCGTAATATAACATTGTTTAACAATAGCTTTTATAATGAATTATTCTAATATATAGCCAATAGTTATATAAAAGTTTAAAATTAAGTCATGAAAATACACCAGTTACGTTACGTGCATGAAGTTGCGCAAAATAAGCTAAACATTTCTACAGCAGCTGAAGCTCTGCATACCTCGCAGCCTGGGGTGAGTAAGCAGATTCAACTACTTGAAGAAGAGTTAGGCCTGCAAATTTTTCAGCGCAATGGCAAGCGTTTGGTCGGTGTAACCGAACCTGGAGCAATTGTCATTCAGCTCGCGCAACGCATTATGCGCGAGATGGAAAGTATTAAACGTGTCGGTGATGAGTTTTCAAACGTTACCACTGGCTCGCTCACCATTGCCACCACACACACGCAGGCGCGCTATAAGTTGCCTGCCGCAGTGAAAGCATTTATTCAAATGCACCCTGAAATTAAGCTCACGATTCACCAAGGCAGCCCAAAACAGGTTTCAGAGCAAATTGTCAGTGGCGAGGCTGATATTGGCATTGCCACGGAAAGCATTAGCCAGTTTGACGAAATTTTGTGCCTGCCTTGTTATCAGTGGAATCGGTGTGTCGTGGTGCCACATGATCATCCGCTACTGCAAGATTTGCCACTGACGTTAGAAAAAATCGCCAGTTATCCGATTGTGACTTACGACTATGGCTTTACAGGCGGCACATTGGTGGGCAGCGTGTTTCATGATGCCGGCATTGAACCCAATGTGGTGCTTACCGCCATTGACGCAGACGTAATTAAAACCTATGTCACACTTGGTTTGGGCATTGGCCTGCTGGCACAAATGGCCTATGACCCCGTGCGCGACAGCAACTTGGCCATGTTAGATGTTAGCCATTTATTTCCCATGAGTACCACTTATTTAGGCGTGAGAAAAGATGCCTTTTTACGCGGCTTTATGATTGATTTTATGCAATTGCTTGCCCCTGCGCATAGCCGAAAAGAAATTCAGCGTGCGTTAAAAAACTTAACCTAGCGTGGTGCAATGGTTAAGCTAACTTTAAATTATGTAACTGTAGTTACAGTGTAAACTGCAAATTTGCGCCATGATGCACACAACAAAATAGGAGCGCAACATGCAAACCCCCTTAAATTTGCTGTATCTACTTATGTTTATGAGTGCAGGTTGTGCCACGGCAAACCCGGTGAACGACATGCCACCCATAGACCCCAACAGCGCCATTTATGAAGTGCCAGTGAAAGAAGGCGTAAGTTATCAAGACTTGCTAGATAGCCTAAAAAGCGTGTCAGCCGGCATGAATTACGTCAGCCCGGCAAGCTTTAACATTGCCGAGCAAATGAAAAAGCGCGACATTGACCCGCAAGGCATTAAAGAAGTGCACGCGGTGTGCAACTTGGGCATGGGCACAGAGATTATGTTAGATTACCCAGAGTTTATTGTATTTGCGCCATGCCGAATTGCCATATATGAAAAACCTGACGCCAATCAAAAACTAAAACTCTACATTGCGCTAGACCGCCCAACCTACGATTTAAAAAGCATTAAAAACCCAACCGAGCGCGCCAAAAAATCTGCCCAAGAACTTGAAGACGGCCTGATAAAACTGATTGAAAAAGTGCGTAAGGGCGATATTTAAATAGCTAAAGCTTGCATAACAATTTGGTGTGCAACCTGCACAAAACGATGTGCAAATCTGTATGCTAAAAACATCAAATTCAACCCTAAAAATCCCCCGTGAAAATTTTTCTCCTATGCAAGCCTTTATTTATAAGGCTCGCAGAGCATCGAAAAAGGTTGCGTTAAAAAAACAGCGTTTTTAAACATGTTTTAACTGGTAAAAATAGGTCATTTGAACAGTACCAGATTACTCGCAATATTTTCACTTTCGGAACCCTCAGGCATGTGCCTTTAGTGGGCAGCAGTCAGGTCACAAACGTAACATAGATAAGGCGCAATATGCTAACGCCATCGTACTTTGCGAATTGCGCTTTATCGCCTTGGCCAACTACTTATTTTTTCCAGCGTTCAAGCTTTGGTATGCCGCGCGTCAATAACCAAGCCAAAATACCATTCATTCCACTATTTTTCATTTCTTGAATGCAAAACTTTTGAAATTTTTTAGCAGATATCAATATCTGGAGGGCTTAGAAACCTGCCATTTTCATAACACATTGAGCAATATTTTTCGTTTAAAGAGCCATCTGCATTTGAACCACCACCTTTTTTATCTCTTTTCATTGGGTAGCCGCAACTTTGGCAAAATTTATTCATAATCTACCTCCTTAAGTTAGTGCATCCAGTGTTGATGCCTAACGTTTGAATTCACCGGGCTGCGCGGCTTCATCGCGCAGCCCGGTGGAATGATGGGGGGGTGGGTCGACCCCTTCTTATTCCTTGCTATTCATCGCTCCCAAACGCCGTATCTGAATGTAGCAGGCCGTCTCGATCAAGGATCATCACCTGAACAAAGCGGATCCGCAGTGTCACACGCGTACCATCAGGAGGGGATGGTAATTGCTCTTCCATGGCCGCGACCTGTTTGGCGGAAGGCGGATTCGGGCCGCGCACCACCGCTCTCACAATGGTTTCCCCCGGCAC
This sequence comes from Pseudomonadota bacterium, assembly GCA_029569495.1. Classification (GTDB taxonomy): domain Bacteria; phylum Pseudomonadota; class Gammaproteobacteria; order Burkholderiales; family Methylophilaceae; genus Methylotenera. The sequence continues at coordinate 11,641 of JAKQTB010000143.1, forward strand.
TTTCTCAAAGCGTACTCCCGACACGTGACTTCCCAAGGAGGAATTAATTTCCTGTTGCAGGGTGACTCGGGTTTTCGTCTCAAAGAGTTGCTTGGCAATCGCGTAGCGGGAACTGACTGACAGCGAGACGCCGAGCGCCACCAGGATGACAATGCTCAGCAGATTCTGCCTTAGGAAATTTGTGATGGGTTGCCCGGAGGTACGGGTAACGCGACGAAAACCGGTTAGCCACAAAACGACCGAGGCGGAAAACTGGATCGCAACCAGATTGACAATGGCCAGCTCTAAGGCACCAATCGCCAGGGTGACTTCGCCGCGCGCAAGCAGAATGCTCGCAGAAGACAAAGGCGGCACCAAGGCGGTCGCGATGGCAACGCCCACTAGGGCCAAACTCAACCGGAAAGAAACGGTGGCATAAGCACCTGCCACACCGCCTGTCAGCGCAATCATTAGATCCAGAAAATTGGGAACGGTCCGTGCCATGATCTCGCTGGTAATCGGCATGTCATTGTGGACAGTACCAATGATGAATGCGGTCACAAGCACCGCGACTATTCCCGAGAGCAGCGATAACAGGCTCTTCAATAGAATCTTTGGATCGCTGTCCACCAGCGCCAATGAAATGCCGACTATGGGCCCCAACAACATAGCGACAATCATGGCACCAATGACGACGGCCGGGCTATTGGCAAACAAACCATAACTGGCAATCGTGGCGGCCAGGGCGTTCATCAACAGGTGCGCCTTGCTGAACGAGGCGTCTTCGCGGATGTTCTCGCGTACGGTTTCTTGCCATTGGCTTTGTAAAGCTATCGCAGACATTGCTTCGTTCTTATCCATTGTCGAGCGGAGGCCTCAACCTGTGGGCCGTGGAGGCCCAACGTTTGACATAAGGGGCGCGCTTTAGCGCGTCCCACTTGATGGATCGGTTAGAGCAGACTTTTCAAGACGCTCGGCAAGCCACACCTTAATAACAGACTGTCTGGTAACGCCTAGCTTCCCAGCCTCTCTGTCTAAGGATTCAATCATCCATGTCGGGAAATCAACGTTCACGCGTTTTTGCTTTTGTAAAACACGCTTTGCTTTTGAAACGTCGAGTAGAGCCGTAATGTCAACATCTTCATCAAATTGTTTTTCAAAGTTTTTAGCTTTCATATAATGCCACCTCCTCGGTGCGTGAGCGACGAACAGAAATAAGCCGAATATTTACACCCCTGTAGGTGATAACCGCTGACCAATGCTTTGTGTTAATTAGTCCTATCATTAGGTATCTCGGTTCATCTTCGGTTTTAGCGGGGATTTCCAATAATCTTGGGTCGTTCCATAAATCTTGTGCATCAACGAAGTTGATGCCATGTTTCAGAAGATTAGCCTGACTTTTCGCTTCGTCAAATTCAAATGTTATCATGGTATATAAAATATACCTTTATTGCACTAAAATCAAGTGCTAAATCAGGCGCTCTAACGCAAAATAGACACCGAAATCGGTGTATAAGTTGTAAAATATAGGTGTATAATCTTTATGAAATTCATTTTATCTATTTGTTTTATATACTATTTAAATAAAATTAAGCCACTTCCAT